>CBFDBN010000466.1:0-3617 GCA_965603055.1 uncultured bacterium
TGGAGATCAGTATGCCAGAAAAACACAGAATTTTAATTATCGATGATGATGAGGACTTTCGAATTTCTATTCGCACCCTTCTTGAGAGTCACGATTACCAGGTTGTTGAAGCTGAATCCGGGAAGCAAGGACTGGAAAAGATCAAATCCGAACAGCCTGATTTGATTGTTCTGGACATTATGATGGAAACGATTGACGAGGGTTATTTGCTAAATCAATTTATTAAATTCCAGAAGGAATATGAAGAATATAAAAATATGCCGATTTTAATGGTTTCATCGATTCAAGATGATCCGCTATCAAGATTTCCTGCAGCCGCCGGTGAAGTAGAAATGATCACGCCTGATTATTATTTGACAAAGCCGGTTGATATTCCGAAATTTTTGGAGCTGGTGAAAAAGTTGTTGGAGAAATAGGAGGAAAAAGGGATTCGGGGCTCGGGCTTTAATTTTATTATTTAAGAGCTGACGGCTGATGGCTGATCGCTTAACTCAGGAAAAAATAACATTTCGTGATAATGGAAAACGATAAAAAAAGGATAATCGTCATTGATGATGATCCGGTGATGCGATTATCCTGTTTCAAAATTCTTGATAGAGAAGGTTACCTCGTTGAAACGTATGAGGATGGTGAGCAGGGATTAAAACGGATTAATGAACAGAAACCCGATCTTCTGGTGGTCGATTTAAAGATGCCGAAGATCGGGGGCATGGAAGTGATCGCTCGTGTCCATGAGATCGATCCAGAGATTTGCATCGTTGTCATTACCGGCTATGCGACAATTGGGACGGCGGTTGATGCCATGAAGGCTGGTGCTTACGATTTCCTGCCTAAACCTTTCACCCCTGATGAGCTTCGCCTGATTGTAAGTCGAGGAATTGAACGAAGCGAGCTGACCCGGCAATCTCGGCTGTTAAAACAGGAAAAAGAAAACCTGGAACGGCGTTTTATTACTTTTGTTTCTCACCAATTGCAATCGCCACTCGTCGCAGTCCAGCAATATTTAGATGTCCTCAAACACCTGGGAGAGAGCCCCAACAAACAAGCCCTTCAGAATGAATGGATTGAGCGTTCGCTGGCGAGAATAAAAGAATTAATTGCTATTGTCAGAGATTGGTTGACAATTTCAAAAATCGAGAGCGGACAATTTATCGAATGTCTCGGAAAAGTATCTTTAAAACCGCTTATCGAGGAACTTTTACATACTTATGCTGAACATGCCCTGGAAAAAAATGTTAATTTGATCTCCCAACTCAACAACAATTTATGTTTAGTCAAAGCACATAAAGACTGCCTGAAAATGCTGTTTTCAAATTTAATTGTCAATGCCATTAAATATAATAAAAAAGATGGACTGGTTAAAATCACTGCCAAAGAAACCACGGATCATATTATTGTTTCTGTTTCAGACACCGGAATTGGCATCCCCGAAGACAAATTAGAGATCATCTTTGAGGAGTTTTATCGAGTAAAAGACGAGTCTACTAAAAATATTTCAGGGACTGGTCTTGGACTCCCTATTTGTAAAAAAATCGTAACTGAACTGGATGGAAAAATTGAAGTAGAAAGCAAACTTCATAACGGTTCTACCTTCAAAATATTTCTACCTAAATATAAGGATTGATCACAATGATTCCGATTTTAGATACCTTATCATTACGAGTTCGGTTGATCCTGGTTTATGTTTTAATACTTGGGGTTGGTGGTTTAATTACATCTTTCATTGGTTCATTAATCGTGAATAAAACATTGTTGAACCAGGCAAGAAGCAAAGTGCATCATGATTTAAAAACCGCTCGTATGGTTTACAACAAACAACTGTTAACTATCAAAAATGCAATTTATATAGGGGCATCGGGTAATACTATTCAACAATGTCTTTATAGTGATGATAAAGCAAGATTATTGTCCCGCCTGGAACAAATTCGCCAGGATATTGATCTTGATTTTTTATCCGTTACTGACAATAAAGGACACGTGATTCTGCGAATAACTCAACCGGATCAATGGGGTGATGATGTATCACAAATTCCAGTCATAAAAGCTGCTCTTAATGGCGAAGTGGCTGCCGAAACAGAAATTCTGACGCAGGAGATGCTGGTAAATGAAAATAAGCAATTAGCAAAACAAGCCCTTTTTCGCCTCATCGACACACCTAAAGCAAAATCCACCGATAAAAAAGAACAGACTTCGGGGATGGTGCTGATGTCTGCTTCACCAATTATTGGAAATGACGGCAAAATAATGGGAGTTCTTTATGGTGGTCATTTATTAAATCGCAATTTTAAAATTGTTGATCGAGTATGGGAATTGGTTTATAAGGGAGAAAAATACCGCAATAAAGACATTGGAACTGTCACTATATTTTTTGGAGATTTAAGAATTTCAACCAACGTAAAAACAAAAGATGGCAAACGAGCTTTAGGGACACGAGTTTCGGCGGAGGTTTCTGATGCTGTTCTAACAAGAGGTGCGGTGTGGTCCAGCCGTGCTTTTGTCGTTAATGATTGGTATATCAGCGAATATGAACCGATTCATGATTATAATGGAAAAATAATTGGTATTCTCTATGTTGGACTATTGGAGAAAGCATACCTGGCGATTCGCAATCGTGTCGTACTGATGTTTATCGGTGTAGCTACTATTGGTTTCATGTTGATCATTTTAATAAGTTATTTAATCACAAGAAATATTACACGACCACTGGGTGAAATGGTAACGATTACTCAGTTTATCACTGCTGGTGATTTGAATCATGAAGTTCATGTGCGATCTCAAGATGAAATTGGTAAATTGGGTTTATCATTTAATACCATGGTTAAAAGCTTGAAAAAAATGAAGGCAGAACTTGAGGAATGGGGGACGACCCTCGAACATAAAGTTAAGAAAAGAACTGAAGAGCTGGCAGCCATGCAAAACACTTTAGTACAATCACAAAGATTGGCTTCACTGGGAAAATTGGCGGCTGGGATTGCGCATGAGATCAATAATCCATTGGGGGGAATTTTGGTAATTAGCTCGCTCGTGGTTGAAGATTTAAAAGATGATGATCCGCATCGAGAAAATATGCAGGAAGTGATTAAGCAAACTATGCGTTGTCGGGATATTGTGAAGGGACTATTACAATTCTCCCGCCAGGAAGAAGGAAAAACAGAATACGTAAAAATTAATGATGTTCTAACTAATACCCTGTCTCTCATTGAAAAGCAGGCGCTGTTTCATAACATTGAAGTTGTCAAGAATTTGGATGCTGAACTGCCTTACATTCTGGGCGATAATTCTCAGCTGCAACAGGTCTTTATCAATATTATCTTGAACGCTGTTCAGGCGATGGATGAAATCGGCGTGCTCACACTAAGCAGCTATCATGACCAGAAGGATGATATGGTCGTTGTTGAAATTTCAGATACCGGCTGCGGAATATCTGAAGAATCGATTGACCGCATTTTTGATCCGTTTTTTACGACGAAGGAAGTTGGTGAGGGAACAGGATTGGGATTGGCGATTGCTTATGGAATTGTTTTCAAACACAATGGTCGGATGACAGTAACAAGCGAAGTGAATAAGGGATCTACTTTTACGATTAAGATTCCTGCGGTGGAGAGTGGGTAAAAAAG
>CBFDBN010000467.1:0-3598 GCA_965603055.1 uncultured bacterium
ATGGTCCTTCGCGGGTTTATACGATGCGTTGTCTCGAGTTTATTCAAAGCCCGCCATCTGAGAATTGGGATGGAGTTTTTGAGTTTGCGGTTAAGTAGGTGATTTGGTAACTGGGTGAATTGGTAGCTGGGTAAAAAGTATCTAAAAAGTTAAATTCTTGCCCAAAGAGCAAAGACTTTTTAGTTCTCAGAATTGAAGTCTCTCAGAATATAAAAAAACTAAAAATTCATTTCTGTGGGATTTCATTTCTGAGGGCAATTTTTGGGGGGGGGACTGGCTTGACCAGGTTAGGTAATTGGGGTGCACTGGCTACGCAGTAATAGGAAAAAATCTAAAAGTTCACTATTAAAAAAAACTCAGTATTTAATAAAAGAGGTGAGCCATGAAAGTGAAAACATTTATTAAAAGAAGCATTGTGCTCATAGTGCTGGTAATAACAACACCGTTGTTCAGCCAGGAATGGTCTGACCCGATACTGATTGCCAGCGGGGATACGCCTGATATCGACATTGATCCGATTACTGGCAATATATATATTTTATCAATGAAAAATGGAGTGACATTAACAAAAGTATCTCCTGAAGGACTAATTCTTGAGCAAGAGAATGTCCCTGGTGCTGAATCGGATCGAGGCGGTGGACATTTTGGCGCCTCGGTAGCTGTGGATTCGAAAGGGTATCCCCATGTCTGTTATCGCTATTACGATGGTCCCGACGATGATGGCACCCCAACGTACACAGTATTTTATGTTAAAAAAGATGCCCAGGGCTGGCGTGATCGAATATGGCTTGCCCAGAATGTTCGGCGTGGCTACGTCATCCGTATTGATGTCGATGAGAACGATGTGGCACATATTGCCCAGGGTTTTATTTACGATGATATTTTTGGACGCATTCGCTATTATCGCATTATTGAAAACCAAATAGAAAAACAGGAAGTGTTGGGATTGGACTATCCTTATATTTATCGTGGTGATGATCGGCTGGAAATTACCACCAGCCCCGGTGGTCGAGTGGAGATCGTTAGCGGCGTGCCCAATCCCAATGGCCCGGTTTATTATCTCGTTTCAAAAGACAGTGGTGATAAATTTTCCAATTATGGTGATATCCACAGCAGCGATAGTAACTATCAAAGTCGCAATGGCAGCCCGGACATCGCAGTTGATTCAGTCGGCAATGTCCATATTTGCTATGGATTTTCTGAAGATTTAACCAGGAATGAACAACCATCGGTTCGTTACGCTCGGTTTGAAAATGGCAACAAAGCAATCGATCTGGCGGCAACCCCTAAAGATTATTTATCGGAGTGGGAAAAAGCTGGCATGGGATTGGGCTCGATCGCTTGCAGCGATAATGGACAGGTTCTGGTTGTGGCATTTCTGGAAAAGCCCGGTGGACAATTATACACCACATTGTCCCAGGACAACGGCGCTACCTGGGATGAACCGATGAAATTTGTCAATGCCAGTGGCAGTGACGAGGGACGAAATAAACAGTTTATTCGATCAAAAGGCAACAAATTTTATCTCGTTTATCCAAACAATTATAATGTCTATCTAAGAATATTAACGGTTTTGATAAATGAACCGCCAATCGCTGCTGCCGGGGGACCTTATACTTCACCAGAGGGATCGACCATTGCTTTCGATGCTTCAAATTCTAATGATCCCGACGGTACGATTGTGAACTATGAATGGGATTGGCAGAACGATGGCGTTTATGATGTAACGACAACCTCGGCAATCTATAATTATACATACCCGAATGATTTTATTGGTCAGGCCAGGCTGCGAGTAACCGATAATGATGGGGGGACAAATACTAATCTCGCGAATGTAACAATTACCAATGTGAATCCCACAGCCAATGCCGGCGGACCTTACCAGGGTATGCCAGATGAAGACATCCAATGCCAGGGATCTGGGACCGATCCTGGCATCGATGATGTTCTGACTTATGAATGGGACCTTGATTTTGATGGTATTTTTGAAACGAATGGACAGAATGTCCCCGTGAAATTTTCGACTGGTGGAATTTATCAAATCGTTTTGTGTGTCTCCGACGATGATGACGGAAATGGATTAGATACCACAACAGTACAAATTGCCAGCGAGCCACCGGTTGTCTCTCCAATTCCCTCCCAAACTGTCAACGAGGGCATTCCATTCAACCCGATTCAGCTTGACGAATATGTTTATGATCCTGACAACAGTGATGCTGATATAAGCTGGCAAGTGCATGGTAACAAAAATCTGAATGTAACTATTGATGCAAATAGGGTAGCGACTCTTTCGCCCGTTAATCCCGACTGGTATGGTTCTGAAACCATAACTTTTGTTGCAAGCGATCCCAGTCAATTAAAAGATAGTACTTCGACAACTTTTACAATTAATAATATCAATGATCCACCGGTCATTTCGCCGATAGCTGATCAAACAACAAAGGAAGGAGAGAGTTTTGATCCGATAAACCTGGATGCTTATGTAACAGATTCAGATAACACGGTGTAACAAATCGCCTGGCAGGTGACCGATAATATAAAGCTGAATTCTGAAATTAGCAATCGAATTTTAACCGTGTTCCCTCGGGTTGCTGAATGGTCTGGCAGTGAGCGATTGACCATAATTGCCACCGATCCCGGTGGACTGTCCGATTCAGCAAAAGTGTTATTCACCGTAAATTCGGTTAATGACCCACCTGAAGTTTCCAAAATCCCTGATCAAAAACAATATGTAGGGGATAATTTTTCACCGATCAATCTGGATGATTATGTAATCGATCCGGATCATATTGATGGCCAAATTCGCTGGACGTATCGAGGAAACATCAATTTACTGGTCGATATTTCCAATCGTGTCGCCACCATTACTCGAACGAATTCAAATTGGACTGGAAGCGAAACAATTGTATTTATTGCAACCGATCCGATGGGTGCGTCTGACAGCACCAGTGTTATTTTCGAGAGTAAAAAGAGAGACAAAACGCCAGTTGTCACGCCAATCCCGGATCAAAAAATACTCGAAGGACAAAATTTCCAACCGATATATCTTGATGGTTACGTCACCGATCCGGATCATGATGATGCAAAAATCACCTGGCAGACTTCCGGGAACAAAGATTTGATTGTCACCATAGAAAACCGAGTTGCTAGGGTCAAAACTCCCCACCAAAATTGGAACGGTGTCGAAATCATAAAATTCAAAGCCGTAGATCCCACCGGGCTGGCAGATAGCTCATTGACCGTCTTCACAGTTTTCCCGGTGAATGATCCACCTCAACTTGCTGAATTTCCCGATTTTAATATTTTAGAAGATGACACATTAACCTGGAGTTTCGCCTACCTGCGATCACGGGTAACTGATCCTGACAATGATTCAACCGAATTTCAGTTTCAAATTAGCAATAATGTGAATTTGACCTGGCGATCGAACACACAACAAGAGCAAATAATCATTTTCGGACCAGCTAATTGGTATGGAGAAGAAACCATTACTGTGAATGTTTTTGACGGCGCCGGGGGAAGTGATTCAAAACCATGTAAAATAACAATGAGGAGCGTCCCCGATACGCCGTTATCATTTTCCATCCTTTATCCCAGG
>CBFDBN010000468.1:0-3595 GCA_965603055.1 uncultured bacterium
TGCTGGCAGCGTTTATTATCGCCACTGGGGCTGCAGCATCGGGCAAACAGGTAAACATCTTTTTCACCTTTTGGGGACTGAAGCTGTTGCAACAGACAAAGAAGAAGCCAAAAGGATTGCACTGGATTCAAAAGATGTTCGGTTTCATGGTGAAGCCAGGGACTGAAAAGCGTTCCATTTCTAAATTGAATATGGCGGGAATGGGGTCGATGATGTTGAAAAAGTTGATGAAGCGATCAAAAATTCCTTCACTCAAGGAAATGGTTGATACGGCTAAAACTTTAGGTGTCAAATTTACTGCCTGCACCACCAGTATGAATGTCATGGGAGTCACAAAAGAATCGCTGATCCCGGAAGTTGATAATATTGCGGGAGTAGCAAGCTTTTTAGCTGATGCTGAAAATAGTAGTGTAACATTGTTTATCTGAATATCAATCGTAGGGTGTTGGGCGTGGTGTGTAGGGCGCAAGAGATCGTTTTCGCTCTACGCTCAACAGAATAGATTTCAGCGAGAAAATAAGCGGGAATAAGAAAACGTGAAAGTAGATGCAACAATAGATTGCCTGGGCCTCTATTGTCCCATGCCCATTATCAAAACTGCAGAGAAAATTAAAGAATTGACTGTTGGTCAAATTCTTGAAGTGATTTCCGATGATGAAGGAATCGTCGAAGATATGCCCAATTGGTGCAAGATGACCGGGCATGAGTTTCTTGAAATGAAACAGGATGATGATGAATATCGGGCTTATGTTAAAAAGATTGTTGGGTAATTTGGTAATTGGTTGAATAGGTAATTGGGCGAGTGGAATAATGTCACCATCTAAAAACAATATACTACCCTATCAAAAATTGTTTCTTAATTTTTTTAATCGTGGAATGCAAGGAGGATCAGCCACAGGAAGAAGTTACGCAACAGATGAAAGAGTTTAAACATACCAATCAATTAATCAACGAAACCAGCCCTTATCTTCTCCAACACGCCCATAATCCAGTCAATTGGTATCCCTGGGGTGAGGAAGCATTGGGATTAGCCAGCAAGCTGGATAAACCGATTTTTCTTTCCATCGGGTACTCTGCCTGTCATTGGTGTCATGTGATGGAACATGAATCGTTTGAGAACCAGGAAATTGCCAAAATTTTGAATGAACATTTTATCTCCATCAAAGTAGATCGGGAAGAACGACCTGATATTGATGAGATTTACATGACAGCCGTGCAACTGATGACAAATAGCGGCGGCTGGCCCCTGTCGGTCTGGCTGACGCCTGATCTGGAGCCGTTTTTTGGTGGTACCTATTTCCCACCAGAGGATCGGTGGGGGAGAGTTGGCTTTAAAAAAATTTTACTGCAGATCGCCCAACTCTGGCAGCAACAGCGGGGCGATGTATTAAAGAGCGCCAATCAATTGACTGCCAGCCTGAATCAAATCAACCAGGTGCAACCAGATGATGTCGATCTGGATCAGTTATTATGGCTATCCGCATTTAAATCTGCCGAGCAGCGCTTTGATGAACGGTATGGCGGTTTTGGTAGCGCGCCGAAATTTCCCCAGGCAATGGAGCTATCGTTTTTGCTGCGTTATTATTTTCACACTGGCGAAAAACGAGCGATGGAGATGGTAGAAAAATCCTTGCAGGAGATGGCAGCAGGCGGTATTTTCGATCAACTCGGCGGTGGCTTCCATCGCTATTCCACAGATGAACGCTGGCTGGTGCCCCATTTTGAAAAGATGCTTTATGATAATGCATTGCTGTCCCTAACATATCTTGAAATTTTCCAAATTACCCACAAAACTGAATATGCTGAAATTGCCAGAAGTACATTGGACTATGTTTTGAAAGAAATGACCTCCACTGAAGGTGGATTTTATTCATCCCAGGACGCTGATAGCGAGGGTGAGGAAGGAAAATCTTATGTCTGGCAGAAAGACGAAATTGAAACAATTTTAGGCGAAGAAGGATCCAGGCTGTTTTGCGATATTTATGACGTTTCTGAACAGGGCAATTGGGAAGGGAAAAATATTCTCCATCTCCGCCGCAGCCAGGCAGGTGCTGCGAAAGAATATGGTTTATCTTTACCAGAATTGAAAATTCGATTAGCAGAGGATCGACAGAAATTATTTGAAGTTCGATCACAGCGGGTATCGCCTGCTACGGATGATAAAATTCTGACTTCGTGGAATGGCTTGATGATCGCTGCGATGTGCAAGGGATACCAGGTTTTGGGTGAACAAAAATATTTGAACGCTGCTCAAAAAGCTATTGATTTTTTGTTGGAAAAATTGTATATTGATGGACTTGTTTTGCGTACTTATCGCAACGGCAAAAGCCATCTAAATGGCTATTTATCAGATTATGCCTTTTTGATCGCCGCCCTGGTCGATTATTATGAATCTTCATTTGAGTGGGCATACCTGGAAAAAGCGATTGAAATCAATGATCTGATGATCCACAAATTCTGGGATGATAGCAGTGGCGGATTTTTCTTTACACCTGATGATCATGAGCGATTGATCGTCCGAACACGCAATGCTTATGACAATGCAATCCCAGCAGGAAATTCAGTTGCTGTACATAATCTGCTGAGACTGGGTCAATTTACGGGCGATATTAAATTAAAGGAAAAAGCGGAACAGGGGCTAAAATTATACACAAGTCAGATGCAGCATTCGCCGTCTGGATTTGCAGTGCTGCTAAGTTCTTTGGATCATTTCTGGGGCAAACCGAAAGAAATTGTAATTGCGGGAAATCGAAAATCTGAAGAAATAGTGGAAATGATTGCGGCAGTTCATAAACGTTATCTACCCAACAAAATTTTTGCGTACGCTGATTCCTCTTTCCTGGATAAAAAGGAGTTATTGCCCGTTTTAGAAGGAAAAATTTCAAGTGATGGACAGGCGAAGATTTTTGTGTGTGAGAATTATGCGTGCCAGCGTCCGTTTTTAATTAAAGAGGATTTTGAAAATTTTTATAGATCATTAATTTCATCGAATAATAACTATGGAGTTAAACATGAGTTTGACAATTCCAGATGAAATCGTCAGATCAACTCGGATGTCAATTCCAGAATTAGCTCAAGAAATAGCCATATTATTTTTTCAAAAAGAGAAGCTTTCTTTGGGACAGGCAAGTGGTTTAACAAAATTGAGTCAGTTCCAATTCCAGCATCTCCTGTCAAGTCGAAAAATTTCAATGCATTATGACGAACATGATTTTGAAGATGATTTACGAACTTTAAAGGAACACCAATGAAAAAAATCGCCCTATTCGCCTTCAATGGAGACGCTATGTGTTTCGTCCATGTGCTATTAAACGCGCTGGATATGAATGAGAAAGGATATGAGGTAAAAATCATCATCGAGGGATCGGCGACTCGCCTGGTGGAAGAATTGGCAGTTGGGACCAAACCGTTTGCCAATCTCTATAAAAAAGTTAAAGACGAAGGATTGATTGACTGTGTCTGCAAAGCCTGCGCTAATAAAATGAGTGCACTGAATGCAGCAGTTGATCAGCAGCTTCCGCTATGCGATGAACTGTCTGGACATCCGAGTATGGCGAAGTATATGGAGCAGGGATTTGAGATTATTACTTTTTAA
>CBFDBN010000469.1:0-3579 GCA_965603055.1 uncultured bacterium
GTGATTCGATTAACTTAAACGGCTATGGACTATCGGATGATGAAAATGATCCCTTCAAATGGGTATTCCCAAATACCACAATCAAGCCACAACAATATCTTTTGATTTTTGCTTCGGATAAAGATCGCCGCATCGTAATTTCGCATTGGGAAACCATTATAAACCGGGGTGATGAGTGGAAATATCGCTTAGGCGACGCAAGCATTCCGGCAAATTGGAACGTTATCAATTATGATGATTCTGGCTGGCTTTCTGGAGCAAGCGGATTTGGTTATAACGATGGTGATGACGCAACAATTACAGCAAACACAATTTCAATATTTATCCGCAAAGTTTGTACGATAAATAATTTGAATAATATTTCAAAAGCGCTTTTGCATGTTGATTATGATGATGGTTTTGTGGCTTATTTGAATGGTGTTGAAATCGCCCGATCAAATATTGGTGTACCAGGGATTCCTCCATCTTATAACCAGGCAGCAAGTGGCGCGCGAGAGGCTGAAATTTACCAGGGAGGTTATCCAGAAAAATATGATATCGATTCAGTTCAAACATTGCTTCAGCAAGGCAACAATATCCTCGCAATCCAGGTTCATAATGTGAGTTCTACGTCATCAGATCTTTCGCTAATTCCATTCTTTACACTCGGCATGTTAACACCACCGGTTAATCCATCGGGTTCGCCAGCAATTTTACAATTGGATTCGCCAATGCTACACACAAATTTTAAAATTAGCTCCAGCGGTGAAACATTATTACTCAGTGAACCAGCGGGAGCAATTACTGATATTGTACAATTGGGAAATATTCCAGTTGACGTTTCCCGGGGTAGACAACCCGATGGCAGCGCTAACTGGTTTCTATTCGCTGAACCAACACCCGGAACCAGCAATACCACCCCAGGTTGTTTGCAAGTTGCAGACGATCCTCAATTTTCACAATCTGGCGGTTTTTATAATGGTAATGTTCAGGTAATATTAAGCACCAATTCTCCAACCTCAAAGATTCATTATACTTTAAATGGTTCCGAACCGAACGAGTTATCCAATACATATTCTGCACCAATCACAATAGTATCCACCAGGGTGGTAAGAGCCAGGGCGTTTGATATTAATTTATTACCCAGTAAAATTGTAACCCATACATACTTAATTAATGCAGAAAGTGATTTGCCTGTGTTTTCGTTATCAACCACTCCTGATAATTTTTTCGATATCGAGGATGGGATATATACCCTGGGCAATAATTACCAGACTTCAAATCCATATCATGGAGCTAATTTTTGGCAGGATTGGGAAAGACCGATTCATGTTGAATTTTTTGAACCTGATAAAACGCCAGGTTTTAGTTTAGATGCTGGTGTTAAAATTGTTGGGGCTTGGAGCCGGGCAAATCCTCAAAAACCGTTGGCTATTTTTGCACGTAATAAATATGGCTTTGGAGAAATAAATTACCAACTGTTTCCTGACAGACCATTTGCTGAATTTCAGGCGTTTATCTTTCGTAGCGGCGGTAACGATTGGGGACGCACTTTTTTTAGTGATGGTATGATGCAGGGTTTAGTCGAAGATATTGATTTAGACATAATGGCTTTCAGACCATGCCTTGTCTATTTGAATGGGGAATATTGGGGCATACTCAATCTTCGAGAAAAACAGAATGAGCATTATATAGCGATGTACCACAATGTCGATCCAGATAGCATTGATCTGCTGGAAAAGAACGCCAGCCCGATTCACGGTGATGCTGAACATTACCAGAAGTTAATTGATTTTGTTTCTAATAATGACTTAAATCAGACAGCTAACTATAATTATGTAAAAACTCTCATTGATATCGATAACTTTATCGATTATAACGTTGTCCAAATCTATTTCGATAATAGAGATTGGCCCAGCAATAATATTAAGTACTGGCGTCCGAAAGCAAAAGATGGAAAATGGCGATGGCTTCTTTATGATGTAGATTGGGGATTCGGCGTCAATGCGTATGGCGGTGGAGGAAACCAATATGCCTATGATTACAATACGCTTGAATTCGCCACGAGTCCATATCAGACCCCTAACCATCATGCCAATCCACCGTGGTCAACTTTGCTGCTTCGCAGGCTATTGGAAAATGAAGAATTCAAAAACGATTTTATCAATCGCTTCGCTGATTATTTTAATACCATATTCCAACCAGAAGTTGTTATCGATAGAATTTCTAATATTCAAAAACTTATTGAACCAGAAATAACTCGTCATATCAATAAATGGAGCCAATCATACCCTTTATGGTCCCGGCACAATTTATGGTGGAACGACATACATCAATGGTATCATTACATCCAAATAATGGTCGATTTCGCGAATAACCGCATTCCTTACATGTGCACTCACATTATTAGAAAATTCAATTTAGATGGTGTCGCGGAAATTACACTTAATGTTTCTCCAAAAGTAGGTGGATCAATAAAGATCAGTACCATCGTTGTCGATAAATTTCCCTGGCAGGGGAATTATTTTAAGAATACACCCATAAAGGTAACTGCAATTCCTCATTCAAGCTATAAATTTTCTCGATGGGCCGGTTTCAATTCATCAATTACTGATTCCATTATTTTTAAGCTTAGAGGCAATGTATCGTTAACCGCAGTATTTGAGCCGCAAACCGGGAACAGCCAATCTGTTGTCATTAATGAAATCAATTACAGCTCTAATTCTATTTTCGATCCTGAAGATTGGGTGGAGCTATATAATAATAGCGGAACATCGATTGATATCTCTGGCTGGCAATTAAGAGATTCAAATGATAATAACATTTTTTATTTTCCAAACAATAGCGTGTTGGATTCGCAAGAATACTTTGTGATTTGTCGTGACACTTCTTCCTTTAAAATATATTTTCCCAACGTACCAAATTTTATTGGAAATTTTGATTATGGGCTTAGCAGCAATGGCGAATCGATCAGAATTTATAATTGCGCTAATAAGATTATTGACTCGCTAAAATATGGCAACCGTCATCCCTGGCCCCTGATGCCTGATGGCGGTGGGCCAACGCTTTCACTGAAAAATCCTGATATGGATAATGCATTGCCCGTAAGCTGGACCGCTTCTAAAAATCATGGGACCCCAAGTGCAAAAAATGACAACTATATCGAGCTATCGATCAATTCATTTCATCAAATCCCGTTAGAATTTCAAGTCTATCCCAATTACCCCAATCCCTTTAATGCAACAACAACAATCTCATATCAATTGCCAGAGCCTTCCCTGGTTAATATTTCGATTTTCAATGTGTGTGGACAATTCGTAACAGAGGTGATTAATGAAAATGTACCACCTGGATATCATTCGATGAAATGGGATGCACATAATTTAAGCTCAGGCATCTATTTTTACAAAATTTCTGCTGGAAATTATTCCGCAGTTGGCAAGTGTTTACTATTAAAGTGAAAGTGATGACATGTAAATTGCTTATCATCAAAAGATGCAACTTATTATATTCTCAAGCGTTTTATTTGTTTATTCATAAGATTGTATCGTAAAGAAGCGTGAAAAGATATAAAGCTTGATAGCTGAATAATTATTTTTT
>CBFDBN010000470.1:0-3578 GCA_965603055.1 uncultured bacterium
ACCATCCGACCTTTGGACTTATCGGTCAATTCCACCCTGGCTGTATCAGGAGAGATGTAATATGTTCCCAGGAAAGTCCAGCCACCTTCAGATTCAGTAACGTCTAAAACAGCATCATCGACGCCATCATCATGATAAATTTTGAAATTAAACTTCTTTACAAATTGATCCCGATTTCTATGCCCTCGCCCCCATGGGGTACGGATGTTGCTGGCATAGTAATAAATATCGTAACTGCCGCTTTGTTCGATTTTTGCTTTCCAGGTGACTTTCTTGGTTCCGTCACCTGATTTGATGTAATAAGCTGAATGGATATACTTGCCATAAAAATCATCATAAGTGGTGCCACGCCAGCGATTGGGCGGTCGCCAAAAAGTTATACCGATATATTTTTCTTCATCTTGTTCAACTTTTAATAGTTTTTTCAGCCAGTTTGTGGTCGGTTTGTCCGTCAATTCAAAACCGGGATCTTCATTATCGACAATAAATTCATTGGGCATGGAAAATTTAATCGGTTGTTCGAGAATTCGTTCCCCGTCAAAAGGAGTGGCTTTATCATTCATTTCTAATTCATCGAAACGTTCGTTGATGTTGGATGGGAGATTTTTAGAGATCAAAGTGTTAACCATCATCATTCGTGGCGAGTCATCGAGAACAATACCGATCTCTTTGGTTTGTCCCGGTTCGAGTGTAATCAGTTTTTCCTCAGAGGGTTCTATTGGTCGCCTGCCAAAGCCATATCCCCTTCCACCTCCACCGCCTGTCCTGAACGTAACGGATAAAAGTCCACCAACCGGCTCGGGATTGAAAACCTTAAATTTGATTTGATATCTGGTTCGATCTTTGTCCAGTACTTTGTAAGCATCTACATCTGCGATGCTAAAGGCTGGCAATTGTCGATCCTCGTACCAGGTGTTGAAATATGGCTCAAGATCGAACTTGAACTGCTGTTTGAGAAGTGAAATCAGTTCATTTACGTCTACATTTTTGAAATGGTTGTTGTTTAGAAATTCTGTTAAGAATTTTTCGAAATCTTCCTGTCCCAACTTGCTCTCAATCAATTTAAAAAGATAGTTCCCTTTTAATTTTAAAATCGTATTTACTAGATCTTTTTTTTCAGGATCAGCCAAAATTTCAACCAGATTCTGCTCCATCAGAGCTAAATTAGCTTTTTCTTCATCTGACAATCCAATGAAAAATCTACGAAATGATGGTCTTGTTTCTACAGATTTTTGAATCAAAAAGGATTCCAATGCCACATTGAATATGGACCATTGTTGGGAAGAAAAATTGTTCACAAATGTGTAGTAGTTGGGAAAAATATTATGATTGATCGGTGTTTTGACTAAATCACCCATAAAGCCTCGAAAAGATTCGCCCAAAAACGAAGCAGAGACAAAGCCGCGAAACAAATCGCTCTGAATTTCCTGTGGCGTCAAAGTTTGATTGGAGCGATCCTGTCTCCGTTTCTGCCGGCGCTTCATGCGACTGAAATCAGCCCGATCCAGCAGTAATCCTTTCTCCGGGAGAAAAATTGTCTCGGGTTGCACATTTTCCTGTCCGGTCGTCCATTGGCGTTGGTAATTGAAAAACTGAATAGGAGTTTCCACCAATGTTAGACGAGAATACGAATAGCTTAATCCCAATTTATTTTCATAGTCCTGTTTCATTTCTCGAATTAACGCCGCTAAAGTATCGCCGATGTCCTGAAAAAAGTCTGAATAATAGTCATGCCCTTTTAAGTTGAACAACGAATATTCAACACTATCAACCTCAATTGATTTTTTCTCATAATTTCCTATGGCTAATGACAACTGTGGAATCGGTTTTTCAATCTCAAAACTGAATTTGCCATCGCCTGAATCAGTCACTTTTCCCGGGGATATGGCAGTTAATTTTTTGCCGGTCTTCACGTTTAAACGGAAGTTGACAAAATCTTTAGCAGGCAGGTCGGGATAGGTCGCACCATACGGTAATCCAGCTATCGGATACCACATTGCTTCAGGCGTCAATAGCACGTAATCGGGTTCAATAAAACTAAATCTTTTAGCAATATTGTACAACCAGGCACGATAGAGCGTTGTTCGGTCTTTTTCATCGACATCCACAAAACATGCCTGTTCGCTCATTTTTCCCTGGTAATTAATCGTTAAAGAATCTGTGGCTCCTGGCCCAAGCGAATTGGCCGGTGTCACTTCTAATAGATGAATGTTTCGGTCAAATTCAAGATTTTCTTGATTAGAAGTCACCTTTTGGACTTTTAATCCCGGATTGAGACTGAACAAATATTTATTGATCGCATCAGATGTATTATTTATAATTTTTAAATTTGATTTTACTTGAATTCCTTTTCCAGCATGATTAAAATCCAGATCACAACTCAGCAAGGTAACTTTCGGGATGGCACTGGATGCTTTGTTTAGCTCAACCATTTTAGCTCGTAGAATTTTACCATCAGTCAAACGAGAAACATGAATAACGCCGAGAACAAGCGCGCTCCCGATGAACAAAGTTGTTAGAACAGCGGCAATCCGTGTCATCACTTTTGATTGAGGTAATCTTTTAATTAACAGAATCGTACCAAAAACAAATCCAAGACCAAGCAATAAATACATCCCCCGATGAATGAGCAATGTAGATAAATTGCCAAAGCCGACAAAATCTGAATACACCAGGGGAACGTTAAACGTTATGTAATCAAACAGGTAATGAAATTTTGCACTGAGAAAGAACAGCGTAAGCGCAATATATCCCAATAAGATAATAAAAGTCACTGCCTGGTTTCGGATGGTGACCATAAAGAGAAACGATAATCCAAAAATAAAGACCAATGTTGGAACACTAATAAATATTGGATAAAGCAGGTAAGGAGCAAAAACAAATGGAATGTCACTGAAAAAAACATTGAACACGGCACCGATAATCAAAATGATCACATTGAGAGCGAGAAAAACCAGCAGAATACCCAACAATTTTCCCAGCACATAGTCGCTGTTATTCATCGACCGCATGTAAACGACTTCGGTTGTGTCCAATTTTTTATCCCGCTTCAAAAAATCAGAAGCCAGAAAAACAGCGATAATCGCCTGGACAACATTCAACAGCAGAATATTAAAATACGGAATCGATGATGAAATTCCACGAAACAGCCACGGCGTCTGCCCTTTCAGCGCAAAAAAAGGAACGTTCATGAAAGTCAGAATCACAATTGCTAGTCCAGCAAATATTCGAAAGAACCAACTTCTGAGCAATGTTTTTGTTTCATACCTGGCTACTGTCCAGATTTTGTGGATTGAAAACATTTTTTCTACCCTTCTCTTAGTTTTGTCAGTGGTTATTGGGTGGTTAGGCAACTGGGTAATTAGGTAATTGGATAATTAGGTAACTGTGTAATTGGATGATTTAGTAACTGGATAATTAGCCAATTAATCACTGATTACTCATTCGCCCAATCTGTAAATTTCCTCATTACAAATTACCTATTTTCCCATAATTACCTCAATCACCTAATTTCCCTCATTACCCAATTACCCCTATTACCCAATTACCTAATTTAACTCCCCATTCCACGCTTTTCC
>CBFDBN010000471.1:0-3563 GCA_965603055.1 uncultured bacterium
GCCGTTAACAAAAGTGGATATATCAGTCAGCCAGTATGCATTGACAGATTCTATTTCTGTCGTTGAAAATGATACGATGCGCTTTGCTCGACCTGGTGAAATTTACTCATACATTGTAACCGTGACAAACAACGGTCTTGAAACCGCCCAATCTGTCAGGTTAGTCGACCAGTTGCCGGATTCGGTAAGCGCTGTGAACTATCAGCTTTTACCCAATATGATTACGAAAGATTCGCTTGCCTGGGAATTAGGTGATCTATCAGCATTATCATCGATTAACTTAAAATTTGATGTAATGGTTTCAGCCAACATGCCAATCGGGACAAATTTATTAATTAATAAGGCAATTGCAAGGGCAACAAATGAAGATTCAGAATTTCTTTTCAACAATACGTCAATTGATACCGTTTATAATGTTGTAAAGCCATCGGGGGATCTATTCCCGATCATCGCAGCCAATCCACCGGTTGTCGATATTGGTGATGAAATTTCGGTTCGGGTTCAGGTATTGTACCCGATCGAATCGTGGGATATCTGGATTTACCTGGCAGATGGCAGCGTTGATTATAACTACGCTGACCCGTTCATCTCGAACAATAAGCTTGAGCCCAATACCTGGTATAATATAGATGAAAAATACAAAAATACTAAATTATTCACGGCTGCGGAGCAGGAACAAATCATCTTTGAGCTTCGCACCATAGATATTTTCGGCAAAGCTCGTACCGCTCAAGCAGTCGTCACCGTTACAAGCAATAATGCTTTTCATCTTGATCGCAATGTTTTTGAAGCACATAGGTTAGAAACGCTTGGTATTCACTTCAAATTAAGCTCGAACCGGGTTGCTTGTTTGGATTTATTTGATGTATCGGGCAAAAAGATAACTAACCTAAACGAACAGCCATACCAGGCGGGTTGGATCACTTTCCATTGGAATGGTACGCTTGAAAATGGCTTAAAAATCGGAAGTGGTTTATATTTAATAACTTTAAAATCAGGCAATTATAATGAAATCAAGAAAGTGATGATTGTACAATGAAAACAATTGGATTCGCATCTCAGCACTGCAACGTAATCAGGGTACTTTCAATTTCAATATTAATCATCATTCTATTTCAACCCTCTCAAACCATTGGACAGGTCAGGGCTGGAATGGGATATTTGAAAATGGCACCTGGAACAAGGGAGCTTGGCGTTGCGGGAACATTGACTGGCGCACTCGATTACTCTTATTCATTCCATGCCAATCCCGGCGCCACGGGATTTTTAAGAGAATGGCAATATTCTGCCAGCTACACCCGGTGGATTTCTGACATCTACAATGCCTCATTCCTTTACGGTAAGAGAGTCAAATCGCTGTGGAGCCGCCAGACCCGGTTCGCCCTGGGAATAAATTACCAGGGAATACCAGAGTTCGATAGCTCCAATGAGCTGGCAGCCCCGGTAGCCGGAAATAACCTATTGGTGACAACAAGCTTTGGACAGCCGATCAACTTCATCTCACCACATATCTCTATCGGAGCAAATATTAAATATTTTAACAGCCGATTGGCACAATTTGAAGCCAACAGTCTCATTTTTGATTATGGTTTGTTGTACCGTACCAATCGATTTGGATTTCTCAAACCTGGAACCGGTTTATTCGATTATGCTATTCTTTCGGCTGGAGTGGCAATTACAAATTCAGGCAATTCAATTAAGTACATTTCTGAAGGAACACCACTCCCCAGAACTTTGCGGACTGGTATTGCGCTCAACCTGGGAACTCATAATGGATTTCAACTAAACCTGGCAACGGACTACCGCCAGGTACGTGATGAAGCTGGTTTTGTAACTTTTGGCTCTGAAATCAATTGGAGTCAATTTATTTCGATGCGAATGGGCTATAGCTTTGAGGACAATCTATTGGGTCATTTCACATTTGGGGCAAGCATGCAGCTTGATGATGCCATGATTAAAAGTATTATCCCGGGAAAAAATAACGCCATGCGATTCGATCTTGCTTCCAATCAGAACAATGATCTGATGGCATCGCCATATCATGGCAGCTTAAACTATTTTCCAATCGGACCGGAGAATTTTAAGCTGATCGGACCTTCCCGCGATGCAACGATAAACAATGATATTGTTACACTGAACTGGCAGGACACACGTGATCCCGACCTGTTTGATGATATCGATTATTGGCTACTATTGGATATCGATAGCACCAAGATCGCCAAAATAATTGAGATCGGCAAGCGAAGTAAAGATGAATTATTCGATTTTCTTAAAAAATATGATGATCTTCAGGTTAGCCAAATTTTAGATTTTACACATTTTAAATTGAATGAGCTAAAGAGCGGTGATTATTATTGGGCAGTCTTTTCTTATGATAAAGATCGACATTTCCGATTTGCAGAAATGCAAAACGAGCCGGTCGCTCGTTTTCGAGTCACCCAGCCGGATCCCAAAATAATCAGCATTGATTTTCATTACAGCCCCTGGATAACCACGGCCGATTCCCAGGGAATATTACAGGTTACAATAGCTAATTTTGGCAATCGTACTGCAAATAACTTCTCGCTTTCAATTTATGACTCTGCCAGTATTCAACCTATGGACAACAGTAATATAAATACCGGGGTTGATGCTGATGAGACTTTTTTATCACAGTTGACACTCCCTGACATAAAACCAGGAGATTTAGATACGATCAAAATTGACTGGAGAACCGATCGGGCAGGTTATCATTCTATTGTTGCAAAAATAACCAAGCTAAAATCGGATTCAGCAACTGAACCGGTAATAAATCAGTATTCCGATGGATTCTATACGATTCCTAAAGGGACATTTGCGACCGACGATACTGTTATCGTCCAAAATCTAAAACAAATTACTTATGAGCTACCTTATGTGGGTAAAGTGTTCTTTGAAAGCAATAGCTCAGAAGTTGATCAAAAATCTTTTCCAGACTCGATAATGCCCCCACCGTTAACACGTTTTGCTGAACAAGCCGATAAAGATACTAGTATCCAGATTGACTTGAAAGGGAGTGTCGATAAAAAGGCTGGCGAACAAGATTCGATTGCCATGGCACGAGCCGATGCTGTTCGCAAAACGCTCGATTCCCTGGGGGTGAGCAAGAATCCGATTGGTAAATCCGATACCCTTGTAATAACGAAATACCGGCTCCCCTCGAAACCGGGGAAGGATGCAGATTGGATTAAACAGGAAAAGAAATTTGTTGAAATCCTCGTCGATCCAGCGAAAGAAAAAGAGTTTTTTAAACCTTTCCAGAGTATTTATAATTCAATTATAGGTAGATCTCCAGTTTCATTTGAAGCTAAAATATCCGGGGCTGTCCCGATTGAAAAGGGAATGATCTTGTTATCAACAACCGATTTAGCAGATACTTTGAATATGAATGATTTAAATTACACTGAAAATATAGACACGACATTCGATTGGCCTTCTTCTGAAAACAACAATGAAAAACCAGACAAATGGATCGGTTCAGTTGTGAATTATTCATTAGTTATCATCGACACGCTTGGTCGACAATTCAAAACTTATCCACAAAA
>CBFDBN010000472.1:0-3562 GCA_965603055.1 uncultured bacterium
ATAATCAGAATCACGAATCCCGAATTCCTTTGTCAACTTTTATTTAATACCAATGAAACCATAAATCAAAAGATTTAAAATAGAAAGTATGTAAGGATCAAAAACATGTCAATCGCAAAATTCTCAGTTAGAAATTCTGTTTTAATAAATCTCCTTATGATCGGTCTGTTCATTTTTGGCGGGATATCCTTGCTGCGAATGCCCAGCGAATTGAATCCGCAGATTGATTTCAATTGGGTGTTTATTACGGTGGTGTATCCCGGCGCAGCGCCCACTGAAGTTGAAAATTTGATCGTCGATCCAATCGAATCGGAAATTCAGGATGTAAATAAGATTTCTGAGATACAATCCAATGCGATAGAGGGATTGGGCTTTGTTTTGGTCAAGTTTGAAGATGTCTCCCGGAAGGAATTTCGTGAGTTATACACTGACTTGAAATCCGAAGTCGATAAAGTTGAACTGCCAGAGGAAGCTGAAGACCCGATGTTTGAAGATTTTGACACCAGCGACTTTTTGCCAATTATCACAATCAATATGTCATTTAACATTCCCGAAGATAATGCTCAAAAAATTGCTGATGATCTGGAACAAGATTTGGGCGACCAGCCCGGAGTCTCAAAGGTACAGGTGTCGGGATTGGCCGAGCGGGAAATCTGGATCGAAGTTGACCCGGTAAAGATGAACTCGCTACGAGTAACATTTGATGAAATCATCATGGCACTGAAAATGCGGAATTTAAATGTACCGGGCGGAAACGTCACCTTCGGAAAAACTGAATATCTCATCCGCTCCCTGGGCGAATATCAATCAGTTGATGAAATCAAAAATACTATCGTTCGGACTTCGGCAAATGGCGAATTTATTAAAGTAAAAGACATCGCCGAGGTGAACGATCGAAGAGAGGAAATGCCAATTCTCTCTCGAAATAATGGGGAAAATTCCATCACTTTTTCAATCTCTAAAAAAAGCGATGCTAATTCGCTTGATGTGATTGACAATGTCAAGGCAGTCGTTAAAGAATATCAGGATCAGACGCCCGAAGGTGTGGAATTTAGCTGGACCAATGATAATTCGATCTACATCATTCGAGTGATCAGAATTCTCCGTAACAATGCGATTACCGGTATGCTGCTGATCCTGCTGGTGCTTTACATTTTTTTGGGCAAAAGCAATGCGCTTCTGGCTTCACTGGGAATTCCAATTTCATTTTTTATTACGTTCATCTTCATGCACTTATTTGATTACACGCTAAACGGGAATACCTTGTTCGCCCTGGTCATGGTGCTGGGAATTATTGTCGATGATGCGATTATTGTCATCGAAAATTGCCATCGCTATCGCCTACAGGGCTATAATTCCTTCGAATCGGCAATTCGTGGCACCAATGAGGTGGTGAAACCGATCTTATCTTCTATCGGAACGAACATCGCAGCCTTCCTGCCGTTGATTCTCTTACCAGGAATAATGGGCAGGTTCATGCGGGTTATTCCGTTGGTTTTCTCATTGGCTTTGGTCGCTTCAATGTTTGAGGCATTTTTCTTGCTACCCTCCCATTATGCTGATTGGACAATTAAGTCCAAAGTTTACAAGCGAGGGGAGAAGAAATTTTTCACCAATTTACAAAAGAGGTACGGTCGGTTGCTTATAAAAGTGCTGCGGCGGAGGTATGTGCTTCTTGGTGCCATGGTGTTTGTTCTTATTGTTTCGATTATGCTAATCCCGTTAATCGGGATCGAAATGTTTGGCGAAGAAGATTTTGACCAGTTCAAAGTGCTCATCAAATGTCCCGAAGGAACAAGCCTGGAAGAGACTGATCGGATCGTAAGAAAATTTGAAGCCGAGGCAGCTAAATTGCCACAGGAAGATATTCAGGATGTCATCGTTAACGTGGGATTAATGCAGGGCAATAACGAGTGGATGACCCGTAAGAGCGTCGCCCAGGTGCTGTTTCAGCTCAAGCCAGTGGAACAGCGGCAGCGAACAACCGATGAATTACTCGAAATGATGCGTGATCGTGTGAAATATATTAGCGGGCCTATATCAGTGGAATTTGAACAATTGGCGAGTGGTCCCCCGGTTGGGAAACCTATCTCTGTTAAAGTGCAAGGCAAATATTACGCTGATATTAAACAAGCTTCGCTAGCGCTCCAGGATTCCATTCGTGCCATGAAAGGTACATACAATATTGCGGATGATTCGCCCCCCGGCAAGCAGGAAATTCGTATCGTTGTCGATGAAGAAAACGCAGCGCGCTATGGATTCAGTACACAATTCGTTGCCCTAAATGTCCGCTATGCATTTGACGGTATTGCGGCAACCGAATATCGAGATGGTGACGATGAGGTAGATGTCGTAGTGAAATACAATCAAAATTTCCGTTCCTCGGTGAATGATGTGTTGAATTTGAAACTGAACAATGCGACAGGACAGACCGTTGCGCTGCGAGATATGGTCAAATTTGAAATAAAACCGGGACCAGATGAAATCAAACGATTCGATCAGAAACGGACAATCATTGTGGGCGGGGAAATAAATGAATCTGAAACATCCTTGGATGAAGTGAACAAGAAATTATTAGCAATCTTTCCAGGGATGGAAAACGAATTTCCTGGCATCACCTTTAAACTCGGTGGAGAGTTTGAGGAATTTATGAACATCTTTGCCGATATTACTTCGTTGTTCGTATTAAGCCTGATATTAATTTTTCTGATATTGGGCACACAATTTAATTCTTACGCCCAACCGTTGATTATTTTAACCACAGTTCCATTTGCACTGATCGGAGCCATGTTGGGATTGATTATTTCAGGCAATCCGTTCAGTATCGTTTCCCTGTTTGGATTTGTGGCGTTGGCAGGAATTGTTGTCAATGATGCCATTGTGATGATTGATTTCATGAATAAACGAAGAAGCGGCAAAGAAACGTCAGTATTTCAGTACTGGCGAAGTATTGTGAATTCCGGGCGAATACGTCTTCGTCCAATTATCCTTACTTCATTGACAACGATTTCAGGCTTGATCCCCATGGCATTCGGTATCGGTGGTATGTCAGCAATGTGGTCGCCGTTGGCAAATGTAATTTTGTTTGGATTGTTAATTTCTACGATCCTGACGCTATTTTTTATTCCGTGTTTGATGGCTATTTTGGATGATATAAAGCGAAGTCGGAAAAAAGCGTTGGTTGGGTGATTTGTTAAATAGGTAATTGGGTAAATGGGTGATTGGTTATGGCTCATTCAGTTTAAATGAGGAAAAACAATGAACAATATAGAAAAGGCTGTTAAATATTTTGAAGATGGATTCGCCTGTTCGCAGTCGATTTTGGCTGCCTATTGTGAAGCTTATGAATTGGACCGGGAAATTGCCTTCAAACTTGCCGATCCATTTGGCGCTGGAATGCGGGGATTGTCCGAAACCTGCGGGGCGGTGACTGGTTCTTTAATGGTAATCGGTTTGAAATATGGGAGAACCCAGGCTGATGATATTCCTGCCAAAGAAAAGGCGGCAGAACTGGCTCAGGAATTTGTGAAGCGATTTAATGATCATCATGGGGTAATCACCT
>CBFDBN010000473.1:0-3544 GCA_965603055.1 uncultured bacterium
AAGCCTTTGAAACGGCTACTTGAATCGTTATTTTTTGAATAAACACCACAATTAATTGGGGTGTTTATTCAAAAATGTGAATTTTTAAAACCGTTTTAACGGTTTTCTATGCTAAATTCAGTTGACTAATCATTACAATAAAAAATCCCCAATCAGATTTTAATTTGGGGATTTTCGATTTTTTGGTTTTCGGAAAGATGACGGGATTCAAAATCATTAAGATCAAGCAAAAATATCATTGCGCCCAGGCACCCTTTCAAAAGTTTGAAATCCGCCTTAGCGGATCATTTTAATAGACTGATCTGCCGAGGCAGACCTTTGAAAGGGTATCAAAGCAACGTTCGCCTTTTCAATTATTTAACAACGGACTCGGCACAATTGGCAGTTTCGGCGTGTATGAACGTTTCTCCTGTTCAACTTCAAGTTCCTCAAAAATCAATGATTGCGGAACAATGTAGGAAGCTGGAATGCCTCCTTTTTGATAGAGGAATTGCTGATCGGCTGCTGCATAAATCCGTCGGAGTGAGCTGAGCGTTAACCTGCCAAACATGGCTGATCGGACCAATTCCTCTTTTTCATCTTCAACATAGACACGATATAAGAGAATCGGCCGGGTTGATGACATCACTTTCCGAACGACAATAGCATAGTCCAGTCCTTCTTCCCTGGCAAGCTGCAGCAGATCACTTTTCAACTCAGATTTAGATTTTCCATCAGAAGTCGACACGAGAATAACGCCGGGTCCCAAACGACTGCTGGCAAAACGACCTAAGCTGATTAATGGTCGGTCATGACCATTAGATGCTCTTACCTTTATTGTTGGAGTTCGATTGCTCAATAACGTTTTTAAAATTCCATTTTCGACCAACAAAATTTCACCAGGCGGCTTTACACCCTCCTCATCAACTTCAAAACTGCCGATAAGCCTTACCCCTGAAAATGTGTCCAACGTCGGCATTGCTTTGAGTGTTAAATCTCGGGAGAGAATTCGGGTTCCAATTTTATCTTCAAGCGATTGGCTGCGACCACCGCGAGCAGGAGTTCTACCTGCCATTATTGGTGTGCGAAAAGCCAGTAATCCACCAGCACGCTCAAACAGTTGTTGAGAAATGAGCTCGCCAACTGCCTGGTCTTCAAACATGACCGGCCCGGTGTATGAATCCTCAAAAACCGGCGCTGTCCGCAAACCAACCAACTGTTCTGCCATGTCTTTAACATCCTGTTTTATTGCTTCAACTGATGGCAGATCTTGTGGGATTGTGCCAATATAGAAAATCACGTCACTTAATGGCGCGCCATCAACAGCCTGGGTTCCAGCATTGATTATCACGTATACCATGGTCAAGGGCTGCACCACTTCAGTACCTTCGCTATTAATAAAATAAGCATCTGCCTGAAAGAAAAAGAATCGAGCTTGTGAGGAATAAATGTCCGGGTAGTCTTTAAATACTGCAGAAATTTCTCTGGCAATTTTTTCCCATCTGGAGCGATCCATATCAAATTTTCGCGGTGGCTCTTTATATTTCACCACTGGCGCCTTGCTAAAATCTTCCAGTTCCTTTTCCTCATTGGAAAGTTCTTGTTGTTCCAGTGCGGCTTTTTTCCGTTCATATTTTTCCGAAGCGCTCTTATAGACCCTATCTGTTGCAATCCACAGGGTACGGCGGATACCATAATAATCATCCTCTAACGGTAAATCGTCAGTTCCTTGCAACAGCGTATTTTGAAAGCCACCGGGACTGGGATCTCGAAAATTTTCGTCAGAGAGTTTATAATCGCCCACCATCACCCTGACATTATGATTACGAACACGTTTTTCGTTGGAACTAACGATGGAACCGAGCGTTGCGGCGACCTCCATGGTTTTTGCATCTCGTACTGTATACGAGATAAAAAACGGTTTTTCTAAATTCTCCAATTTTAGCTGTTCCATATTCCGAGCCAATTCGTCTTTCATAGCGCTCAGAATAATTTCACGGGTCGTTTTATTTTGAGCCTGAATTAATGATGAGGAAATTATAAATACAGATAACAGCAATAAAATGCTCTTCATTTTGTTTTTCATAGTTACACCTGGATTTTTGTTTTATTTGATATATTCTACTACTACTTAATCAGATTCAAATATTAAATGTCATTCCGACTGAAGGGAGGAATCTGTTAGTCCACATAATATGAGAAATAAGAATTTCTGTTTGATGTATAGATTTCTCCTCACTTCGTTCGTCGAAATGACAGGTTCATTTTTTCAATTTGAAATAATCTGTCTAAGAAGTACTACTTAATTTCCAAATTACAAATTTGGTAATTGGAATTTGGAATTTTACTTTGCATCCGGTCTTGACAGAATTGGTGACCGTTCCTGTGATTTACTCTTTTTCTGCACCTCAACCTGGTTCACCAACAACGATGGTGCTACCGCAGAAACCGGTACACCTCCAGATTCTGCTCCACAAATGCCATTAAAAATATCAAACTGATCACTGGCATCCGAGATCATCGAAAACATAACCAAAGGTGTTCCAACCAGGTCAACGCCACGGACGAGCTCATCTGGACGTCCGTCAGTATAAACACGATAAACTTCTGTGGGAATGACGTTGAAAACATTGGGCATTGTCCTGCCGGTCATGGTAAAGCCGCCCTGAATATCCTGAAACAGCAGACCGAAAGGCTTTCCCTGTTTTTTACATTCATCGATCAGTTTCTGGCGAAGTTGTTGTTCCGTAACTGCTGCCGTTGATTCGATAAACATGTTGGATTGCCGGGAGACGGGACGAAAACCAGCCTGTGCCCTGCCGTGAGCATTAGACCGGGGAAAATTTTCAATGGGCGATCGCGACATCAGAAAAGATTGAAAAATTCCAGAATCCACCACTTTAACGCGCTGTGCCTCGACTCCTTCATCATCATATTTGTAATAGCCAACCAGGTCAAATCCCTTATACTTTTTTAATGTGGGATCGAAAATGACTTGCAAATGGGGGGGTAAAATTTTCTCCCCGATTTTCTTTTTAAAAGTCTGTCCCTCTTCCTCACTCTTTTGTCGATGCCCTTCAACCCGGTGACCAAAAACTTCATGGAAGAAAACTCCTGATGCCCTGCCAGAGAGAATAGCCGGACCGGTGTACGGATCAACGACCGGTGCATTTCGCAGGGTTTCCAGCTTTTCGATCATAGCTTTAACGTCAGCCAAAATTTCTTCATCATCTGGCAGATCTTGTGGTCTCGAAGCAGAATAAGTTTTGTATAGAGGCAATTCCATGCCATCATCAGTTTTGATAAATCCTGAAATATACAATTGGGCATAAATCAAATTTTGAGCGATTTTCGTCCCCTCGGTGGTTATCAGATTCTTTCGCTCAACCATAAAATTGAAGCTTGCCCGACCACCAAAAATCTCCTGCTTTGCCAGAAAAGGAGCGGAGTATTTCTTGACCTTCTTCTCCCACACCGATCGATCCCCTAATAATGTTTCAGCAGCTACTGATGGTTCATAGTAAGTTGCAAATTGAGACTCCTGAGAAAAATCTGCCGAAGTATC
>CBFDBN010000474.1:0-3540 GCA_965603055.1 uncultured bacterium
CGAGATCATTTCAGGTGATATTTTTTCATTGGTCTGTTGACGAATCAATCGATCAGCAGCAAACGCAAATCGATTAGCAACCAAAATACTTTCCCGGGCAAATCGATATTTTTGTTCATTTAAAAGCTGTTTGGCTTTCGCTTTTGAAAATCTGGCATAATTCAGAAGAATACTTGCTTGTTCATTTGCCCCTTGCGCAATTAATCGATCATTTATATCATTCAGATCTACTTCTAATTGTCCTAATTCTTGAATGATTAGTTCGCTTATATCATTGTTTCCCCCACGAATTCTTTTTTGGACTCGCTCAATTAGATCACGGGCATACTGGGTATTTAGCAGCACTAATTTGTAATCCTGTGCATCCAGGGCGGTATGGGCATCTTCCTGGAGCTGCTCAATATGAGACATGAAAAACTGAACTCGCTCGTCATCCTCGAAAGGTTGTACCCTTTGCTGAATCGCTTCGATTATTTCATCCAGGGCAGCTACCTCTTCATAGGCTCTGGTTGCTGATCGGTCGGTTTTGCCCTCTGCCAGATCCCGGGTACGCAGCAGCAAACGTGTCGCCTGGTGATATAAATCGATAGCTTCCCGAAAATTACCCCTCTTTCTTGCTTTTTCTGCCCGTTCAGACAATTTAATCGCCAACCGATAATTTTTTTGTACGTCTGGATCGGTACTCTTAGAGATAACCACTTCTGATTGAGCAGCTAATTGATTAAATTGTTGTGCCTCATCATTTGCCTTTGTTGCTGTTGATTTGTCACGATTTCTGACAACATCGATTGATTTTTGAACCTGAAATTCTGACTGGCGAAAACGTTTGATCGCTTTCTGAAACTCACCAATCCTGAATGCCTGTTCTGCAATTGCCTTATTCTCAAGTCCTTTGTCAAGCAAATTATTTGCCTCAGTGTTGCCGCTATTCCTGACGATATCCTTTGCTTTTAGAATTTTATTGTCCAGACTCTCCCGCCGCTTTCGAATCGGCTCTTTTAGCAGCGTTCTCATTGCCTGGCTAATTAAAATCTCTGCCTCATTGATCAATTGATTCGCCTGTACAAAAAAGCGTCGACGCGATCGCATCAATTCCCTGGCACGTCGCAGCTTAAGCTCTGCCGAATTTAGCTGTTTAATGGTCGATTGGTCACGGAAAGTTACCTGTAATTCCCGGGCAAATTCCAGCTTACGAGATACGATATTCAACCTTTGCTTGAGTGGCTGCCTGACTTGAGCATAAGCCAGGGAAAAGTCCATTAATAAAATAGATAACACAAAGATGAAAATTTTATATGGATTTAATTTCACTCAATTCACCTAAAATTAAAACTAATAAAGTAAATCAAAAATTATTCCACAAAATTATTATGCGCTTCTGGCAGACTCTTAGTTGTTTAATCTTAATAACATAACAAATGAAATATTTATATAAATTTGAACAAAATTAATATCATCCATTTTAATTCTGTACTTGGTGGTACATTTACCTTGTACAATTTCGGTCACAACCAATTTAAGGTTCTACAGAAATTATTCCCCCCCCTTGCTCTTTAATTTCTCCAATGCATTGAGCATCTCTAATCCCTCGACCATGTAAATTTCTTAGAAAGCTTTCTTGTTGGTTTTGAGGGAGAACAATAATTAAGCCACCAGAAGTCTGGGCATCACATAAAATGATTTGATCGATATCTGAAATTTTATTATTCCAGTTCACAATAGGCTTTACATAATCCTGGTTCGCCAGCGTTCCGCCAGGAACGATACCAGCCGCTGCCAACTCACGAGCAATTGCGATCTTCGGAACCAGCGATGAATAAATTTTAGCATTAACCTTACTGGCAACCGTAATTTCTTTCAAATGACCCAATAATCCAAAGCCAGTTACGTCGGTACAGGCATGAATTTCAAATTCTTGCATTGCTTCTGCCGCTTCCCGATTTAGACGTCCCATAATGTTAATCGCTCGATCTTCTGTCGATTTATCAACCATACCTCGTTTAATTGCTGTCGTAATAATTCCCAATCCGATTGGCTTCGTTAAAATAATGGCATCGCCAACCTGGGCTCTGGCATTCGTCAAGATATTTTTTGGATTAATTAGCCCAGTCACCGCCAGACCAAATTTGGGTTCCGAGTCTTCGACAGTATGCCCGCCAATAATGTCAATGCCGGCTTCTCGTGCTTTATCAGCAGCGCCTTGCAGAATTCGTTTTAGAACATCAATCGGGAGTCGTTTTTCAGGGAATCCAACTATATTCAAAGCAAACAAGGGACGTCCCCCCATAGCATAAATATCACTCAAAGAATTGGCAGCCGAAATCGCACCAAAATGATAGGGATCATCAACAATTGGAGTAAAGAAATCGACGGTCTGGACGATGGCAAGCTCGTCATTCACGCGATAAACCGCTGCATCATCAGCCGTATTTGTGCCGACCAACACATCAGGATTAGAGATAGCAGGAAAAGAAGCAAGAATTTGTTCCAGATTTTGGGGGCGCAATTTACAGGCACAGCCAAGACCATGCGTGAAATGGGTTAGCTTAATTTCCTTATCGGTCAATATAATGGGGGCTTCAATACGACTCTCGGGACGAAGGCGACTGACGGCATTTACTATATAATCAATAGCCTTATCAATCTGCTGCTCGTCATTTAATTTACCGGTTGAAAACCTGATTGTTCCCAGGGCGTTTTCAAGCGGAACTTTCATCGCGACTAACACAGCAGAAGGCTCAGCCACATCAGTATGACAGGCTGCCCCGGGAGAAGCCGCAATTTCGCTCAATTCATCCAGCAGTGTATTGGCATCAACTCCAGGAAATGAAATACTGAGGGTATTAGGCAAACGCTTCTCCGGATGTCCATTTAAAACAATATCGGGAAGCTTTTTTTTTAATCCATCCCAGAGACGATCTCGAAGCGAGCGGGAATGTTGCTGATTTTTCTCCCGATCTCGTTCAGCAATCTCACAGGCTTTTCCCAAACCAACAATTTCAAGTACATTTTCTGTACCAGCTCGCCTGCTGGATTCATGACTTGCTCCAAGAATAAACGGTTGTAATTTTAATCCCCGTTTTATAAAAAATACGCCGATTCCTTTTGGAGCATACAATTTATGTCCTGCAACTGACAATAGATCGATCCCCAGTTCTTCAACACGAGCTGGAATTTTACCCACCGATTGCGCCGCATCAGTATGAAATAAAATCCCATGAACCTTCGCGATCCCGGCAATTTCTGAGATCGGCTGAATCGTTCCCACTTCATTGTTAGCGTGCATAATTGTCATTAAAATCGTCTCGGGACGAATCGCATTTTCAACATCCTTCGGATCGACCATACCATAACTATCGACTGGAAGGTAAGTCACCTGATAACCGCTTTGTTCAAGATACTTGCACACATTGATCACAGCCGGGTGTTCGACCTGGCAAGTAATAATATGATTGCCCTTATGTTGAAAAGTCTCAGCAACACCACGAATCGCAAAGTTATTGGATTCAGTACCGCCGCTGGTGAAAATAATTTCATCGG
>CBFDBN010000475.1:0-3535 GCA_965603055.1 uncultured bacterium
GCCCCAAAAGTCTCTGGCAGGGTCATTCAAATCAAAAAAAGAATTGGAGATTGGCTGAAAAAAGGCGAAGTCCTGGCACGAATCGATGATTCGGAATATCAACAAGCGGTTCGGGAAGCAGAAGCAAATTTAAAAATTGCCCAGGCATCGCTGAAAGAAGCCAGCAGCCAACTTGCATTAGCCAACCAGGAATTAGAACGAGTGCAATCCTTACAGGAGAAAGGGATAGCCTCACCTGCGGAATTGGATGCCGCTCAATCCAATTTTACTGCTCAAAAGTCCCGATTGGAATTGGCAAACGCCCAGGTGGAGCAACGGGAAGCGGCATTAAAAACAGCCAATATTCGATTAAGCTATACCGTCCTGGTTACCACCGAACCAGGTTTTATTGGTGAGCGATATGTGGATGAAGGTAGTTTGCTGGCGCCCAACGCTCCGGTCGTATCAGTGATCGGGATCGATACCGTGATCGTTCAAACAACGGTCATCGAAAGAATTTATGGACGAATCCAGATTGGGCAATCAGCAGAGGTTGAAGTCGATGCTTTCCCGACAAAACGTTTCTATGGAATCGTCTCCCGCATCGCACCCATGCTTCAGGAGGCTTCAAGGGTTGCTAAAATGGAAGTCGAAGTTGCCAATGATTCGTTGTTTTTAAAACCCGGTATGTTTACCAAATTGAGCGTTGTCCTGGCTCAAAAAGATAGTGCCCAGGTGGTTCCAACCCAGGCAGTGGTCAGCCGGGCAGGCGAGAATGGTGTCTTTGTCATCCCCGACAGTGCGGCGGTCGCTAGCTACATTCCGGTCCAGGTTGGAATTACATCACCGGAAAAAACAGAAATCCTCTCCCCTCGACTTCAGGGACTGGTCGTGACACTTGGTCAACATCTTTTGGAGGATGGAAGCCCCGTTATTCTTCCAAAAACAGATCAGGACACATCGGAGTCAAAACGTAAACAAAATCAATAGATTAGAAAGCTCAGATGGACTCCACTTTGGAAGTGGTCAATCTTGACTGAAATATTAAAGGAATACAAATTATGAATATAGCCCAGGGGCCCGTCAATCGCCCCATTTTAACTACAATCATTTTTTTGATTATTATTACTTTAGGAATTGTTTCATTCTGGCGTCTTTCCATTGATCTCATGCCAGAAGTTACCTTTCCCACAGTTTCCGTGATTACCAGTTATGGTAATGTAGGACCTCAAGAAATGGAAGAACTCATTACCAGACCCATCGAAGAGGCGCTGGCGGCTGTGCAAAGGGTAGAGGAAATTAACTCGACTTCCACCGAAGGTCGCAGCATGGTGCGGGTGTCTTTCACCTGGGGTACTGATCTGGACGTGGCTGCTAACGATATTCGAGATCGCATTGATCGAGTGATCGGGCGTTTGCCGGAAGATATTGAACGTCCCATGATTCGCAAATTTGATCTATCCGCTTTTCCGATTATGTTTATCAGTGTCTCCAGCAATATGAATCCGCTGGATTTGCGTCAGCTTGTTGAGGATCAGGTTAAATACCGTTTGGAGCGTGTTCCCGGCGTTGCGGCTATTGATATTAGGGGAGGGTTGAATCGGGAAGTTCACGTCGATTTAAAATCTGCCCAACTCAAGGCATTAGGGCTTTCAACCGAAGCCATTATTGCAGCGCTGCGGAATGAAAATAAAAATGTTCCTGCTGGTCTTTACGAAAAAGGAAATTTTGAAGTACTGATTCGTACCCAGGGTGAATATCGCTCCCTGGATGAGATTGAAAAAACAGTTGTCACGATCCGAGAGGGAACTCCAATCTTAATTCGAGATGTGGCGGATGTGAGAGATTCCTGGGAAGAAATCAGACAAATTGTTCGTGTTGATGGGAAAGCTGGATTACGGATTTCAATTAATAAACAGTCAGGTGCTAATACAGTCAGTGTAGCGGAAGCAGTGCGAGCAGAATTAGAAATGATTGGTCGAGATATTCCCCAGATTCAAATTGTTCCACGCCTTGATACCTCTGTATATATCAGACAGTCTATCGATAATGTTGGACGTTCGACACTCATCGGTGGGATTTTAGCAATTATCATTCTATTTTTATTCCTGCGAAATTTATCCAGCACCGGGATTATTGCCACTGCTATCCCAATCTCGATAATCGCCACATTTGGATTAATGTATTTTGGCGGCTTTACATTGAATATTATAACCTTCGGTGGGCTGGCATTAGGAATCGGAATGCTGGTGGATAGCTCGATTGTGGTGCTCGAAAATATTTATCGACATCGGGAAGAAGGCAAATCACCGATCCCAAGCGCCCTGATTGGAACCTCGGAAGTCTGGTCAGCGATATTAGCCAGCATACTCACCACCATCGTCGTATTTTTTCCGGTCGTGTTTTTACGGGGAATCTCCGGGATCATGTTTCAACAGATGGCTTACGTCGTCAGCTTTTCCCTGTTATGCTCGCTCATTGTCGCCTTAACTTTAATTCCCATGTTAGCTTCACGCTTTCTTCGATTTCGGCCAATAAAACATTACAATGGTGAAAGTCGATTGCATCGAATTTATGCCTTTAGTGAAGAGACCTTTCGGCGTGTGGAACAAGAATACGGCAAAATTTTAAAGTGGGCATTAGGACATCGTAAGATAGTGGTTATAACAACCATAGTACTATTTGTCCTGTCTATATTTCTCGTCCGATTTATTGGAGTGGAACTTATGCCTGCTGCTGATGAAGGTGAAGTTCGGGCAAATCTTGAAATGGCTGTTGGGACTCGTCTGGAAATTATTGATCAAGCGACGCTAACAGTTGAGCGAATTATTCGCCAGGAAGTGCCAGAGATGACTTCGATGTTTTCCCGAGTTGGAGGTGGCGGTTGGCGATCCAGCGGCGGACATACTGCGCAAGTTCGAGTTGCTCTTGTTCCACAAAAAGATCGTAAGCGGAGCAGTGAACAAATCGCAAATGATTTAAGAAGAAAATTAGCAAGGCTTCCAGGACTCATAGTGCGAACTCGAGCAGGACAGGGATTGTTTATCTTGCGAATGGGTACCTCTCAGGGTGAGAATGTCAACATCGAAATTCGAGGTTATGACTTGCAAATTGCGCATGAACTGGCGCAGCGGGTTGAACAGATTGTGCAAAAAGTACCAGGTATTACTGATACCAGAATCAGTCGGGAAGAAGGAAGTCCAGAGCAGATCATTCGAATCGATCGGCAAAAAGCAGCCGATCTGGGTTTATCAGTGAACCGAATTGGAACAACTTTAGAGACGGCGATTGGCGGAACTCAAGCTTCTTATTATCGAGAAGGCGGGAAAGAATATCGTATCTTAGTCCGTTTAAGTGAAGAAGATCGGAAAAACCTGATTGATTTGCTTGACCTGACCGTTGTGAATAATCGAGGCGAGCCAGTAATTTTGCGCAACGTGGTCGATGCTGTCCCCAAAGAAGGTCCGGTGCGGATCGAGCGAAAGGATCAGGAACGAATTATTACGATTGATGCCAATTTTACGGGCAGGGATATGGGATCGGTCATCTCTGATAT
>CBFDBN010000476.1:0-3526 GCA_965603055.1 uncultured bacterium
TTTGACACCCAACTTTTTACACAAATAGTCAATAATCTCCTGGCTTCCCAATAGCGAACATGAAATATTATTACAGACTTCTAAAACATATTTGCCTTCTTTTTCTTTGCTAAACATCGAATACCAGGAGCGCACTTCTTCCACCCAGATCGGCGGAATTTTTAATTTTTCTGCAATCAGATAAACTGCGTCGTCTGAAACATATCCCTCTCGTTTTTGAATCATCCACATCAGCGGCAATGTGAGCGAACGAGTATCTGGATAACGAGTTCGTAAGTATTCTATCTCTTTTTTTTCAGCCTGGGTGAATTCCATAATAAGCCTTTATACATCAAATGTCAAATTTTTCTAATTGACAATTGATAATTGACAATTGTCAATTGACAATTAAAAATGGTCATCTATCGCATTCCCCACCGACCATATTAACACTTCCAAAAATGGGGATAATATCCGCCAACTGGTGCCCGATGATAATTTTATCGAGGGTGCCCATAATCATGAAACTCGGAGCTCTTACATGCAAACGATAAGCTGTTCCAGTTCCATCAGAAATTAAAAAGAATCCCAACTCACCATTCGCTGCTTCCACGCAATGATAAATGGTTCCTTTGGGCGGTTTGGGCCCCTCGATAACAATTTTAAAATGATTGATCAATCCTTCGATAGTTTGATACACTTCTGGTTTTTCTGGCAAATGTGCCTGGTAATCATCGGAATTGATGGGACCGGTTCGTGGCATTTTTTCGATACACTGGAAACAGATTTTCAGGGATTCTTCAATTTCCCGATTACGCACAAACCAGCGATCGTAATTGTCGCCGTACTCACCGACTGGTACTTCCCATTCCACTTCATCATATTTGAGATAAGGCATGGCTTTTCGGACATCATAGTTGACGCCTGTCGAGCGGAGAAACGGTCCCGTAATTCCAGCATTGATCGCATCTTCTTTGCTGATCTCTCCAACGCCCTGGGTTCTATCCAGAAAGATACGGTTTTTATCCATCAAGCCGTGAATATCTTTTAACAGCGGAATATTGCCTTCTAAAATTTCTTTGCATTTATCCAGCCAATCGTCAGGAATATCCCTGGCTAAGCCACCGATTCGAGCATAGCTATAAGTCTGTCGTGCACCAGTCGCCCAGTTGAAATGCTCCCAGATCCAATCACGAGCTTGCATGAAATAGAGAAATGGAGTCATGGCGCCGATTTCGCTGCAAATGGCTGCCTGGCAGGTGTAGTGGTCAGTAAGTCGAGATAGCTCTGAAAACAAAGTCCGCAGCCAGGCGCATCGCTCGGTGATTTCGATGCCGAATAATTTTTCAATCGTTGCCACGTAGCCAAAATTATTGATAAATGCTGTCACGTAATTCAGTCGATCAGTATATGGAAGCGCCGAAGGATAGGTGTGGTTTTCCATCATCTTTTCAAAGCCACGATGGAGAAAACCTGGCTCGACATCAATATTAACGATGGTCTCACCAACAAGTTCGGGAATCATTTTAATTGTGCCGTGCATGGCTGGATGCGATGGACCCAGGTTAAGCTTAATCGGCTCATCACCAGGACTGGCAATGGGTAGCTCAAGAATTTCTTTGCGTTTCTTGACTTCTTCAACTTTATATTTTGCAGGAATTTCAAACGCTGCCATTATCTTGCTCCGGATTTCGTAATGGTAATCGGGGTTGTTCACCAAGTGTCGGGTAATCTTTACGCAATGGATGCCCTTCAAACTCTTCGTAAAGCAGCACACGTCTCAAATCAGGGTGACCTTTAAATTTGATGCCAAACATATCCCACACTTCTCGTTCGAGAAAATGGGCTGCCTGCCACCATTTGTAGCTGCTGATCACTTCGGGATGCTCACCGCCGCAACTGGTAATCACTCTCACCCGCTTATTGGCTGAAACCGAATAAAAATGATAGACTAAATCGAATCGTTCTTCAGAATATAAATCTTCCTCTCTCCCGGTCAGATTGGGTCGTTCGGCATAATCGCTGGTGAGGTAATCCACTGCCGTGACATCGAGCAGCATATCCATTGGATATTTTTTATGATCTTTAAAAAAGTCGAAAACTTTTGATAAATCGTTCGCAGAAATCCGAATATTCGGTTGGTCGAACTCTTCGAGATATTCGGCTCCGGGAAATTTTTTAAAAAAATCTTTCAGATCGTCCTTCAATAACCAATATTGTGCCATATTCGGTTACTTTCCTCAATAATTATTTCTAAACCGCAAAGGCGCAGAGACGCAGAGTCATAAAGCTAATTGAAATAAATCTTATTTTTAATTTTGAAATTGGTTTATTCGATTTCCAGAATTACTTTTTCAACTTTTTTTCATCTTTGCGTCTTAGCGTCTCTGCGGTAAAATTTTATTATAAATACTGCTTGGAATTTCTAATTTTTTCCTGTAAAGCCATAATGCCATCGAGAATCATCTCGGGTCGTGGGGGACAGCCCGGAATATAGACATCTACTGGAATGACCCGATCACAACCCTGCAAAGTGGCATAATTGCGATAGAATCCGCCACTGACGGCGCAGGCGCCAACCGCCACGACATATTTTGGATCTGCCATCTGTTCCCAGACTCGTCTTAAAACAGGGGCATTTTTATGCGTAATCGTTCCCACTACCATCAACATATCCGCCTGTCGTGGCGAATAGCGGGGCATAGCTGCGCCAAAGCGATCAGTATCATAATGAGAAGCGCTCACGGACATAAATTCCATCGCACAACAAGCTGTTCCAAATACATATTGCCACAGCGAGTAGCTTCGTGCCCAGCCAATAAATTGATCTAATTTCGTCGTTACAATATTTTTCGGGATTTCAATCTCTGACATGCTCGAATTACCTCCAATCCAGCGCTTTTCTTCGATAAGCCCAGAACAGTGCTACAATCAAGAAAAATAAGAATATAAAAATTTCAATGTATGCAATCTTGCCCAATGTTCTGCCAACAACTGCCCAGGGATAAAGCAAAATTCCTTCCAGATCAAACAAAACGAATAACAAAGCCAGTAAATAAAATCGAATACTGATCCGTTTTTGATTATCTTGCAGCAAATCCGAACCGCACTCAAACGGCGTATGTTTTGACGGGAAATCCTGGCGATGTTTGGCTTTGGGACCCAACAGTGCATTTAAGACAAGAATGAGTCCTGCTGTCGCTGCCGCAATTATGATGATAAGAAGAACTGGTAGATATTGTTCAGTCATTGGCTGAGTTCTCCATTTTGCAACAAATTTTTCATTCTAAAAAGGGAAGTTAAAGATAGTAGTAAGAAATGATGAAATAAAAGTGATGTAAATATAACGCTCCAACAAAAAATGGAGTTCATACTCAATTCCCTCGCTCCTCTCATTAGTTCTTTATTCGCTCCAAAACTAATGAAATATTGATGATCACTTATTAAATAATCTATGATTTTTTTCGATTCTCTCTCAATTTTAAGACTGTTATAATATGAATAAAATTTAAAAAAGTCAAGTGAAAAAATGAAAAAAAATTGAACG
>CBFDBN010000477.1:0-3487 GCA_965603055.1 uncultured bacterium
AACGATAAGAGCGATAAAAACGCCCAGGGCACCAAAACCAATACTTAATGCAGCAACAATTGTGAGATGTCCTTTCATGTCCATTTTTTTCTCCTTATATTCGTTTTGTTTTGAATGCGTTTTTTGTCAACTGTTTAAATGATTGTGGAATTTTTAAATGGAATAATGGATAGGTGGAATATTGGAATAGCGAGAACTCTATTTCCAAAAATCCAACACTCCATTACTCACCAACCTTAAAATTCCAACATTCCATTATTCCAGTCCTTATAAATACTTGCAAATATTGAAGCGCTCATCGCTCAGGATACCCCGTAATTTCCTTAATCGCCTCATACAACGGCTTCAAATGTTTATACATTTTTTTATAAACCCGATGGTAGAGCGCATCATAAAGCTCTACAGGTTCTGGATTTGGCTCGAACACGTCCCCAATTGCGGTCATTTCCTCAACCGCTGTTGAAAAATCTGAATGGATTTTAAGGCCCACGGCACAGTCAATGGCAGCGCCCAAGCCTGATGTTTCAAAACTACTGGCTCGCATGACAGGCAGGTTAAAAATATCCGCCGTAATCTGCATCGCCTGATCGCTTTGAGAACCACCGCCAGAAACCCGTACTTCAGTAATCTTCTCTTTCGATCGTTTTTCAGTTCTTTCAGTTCCTTCCCGAAGTGCATAAGCCAATCCCTCCAAAATAGATCGATAGAGATGGGCCCTGCCATGCACATCGCCAAATCCAATCACCGCACCTTTGGCTTCCGGTCCCGGGATTTTTACGCCAGGTGCCCAGTAAGGTTGCAGTAATAATCCCAACGAAGCGGGTGGGATGTCTTTGATTAAATCATCGAATAGCGATTCTGGTAGAACATTGTTTTGAGAAGCGAGCTCTTTTTCGGGATGTCCGAATTCATCCTTAAACCAACTGACCATCCAGAAACCACGAAAAATCTGGATTTCAGTATTATAGGTTTTGGGAACCGCACTGGGATAGGGCGGGATAAACGGGATCACTTCCACATATTTCCGGGTCATGATCGAAGTGGTGCAGGTTGTCCCGTAACTCAGGCAGGCGATATTGGGCTTGAAACTGCCGACGCCCAGAATCTCGCAAGCTTTATCCGCTGCCGCCGCAATCAAAGGAGTTCCTGCTGGAATTCCTGTGGCTTCTGATGCGATTTTTGAAATTTTGCCCAGTTCTTTGGTTGGCTCTTTTAATTTGGGTAGTTTGTTCATCTCAATGGGAAACAGCTTTCGATTCAGATGTCCTTTACCTGCCCATTTCATTTTTTTATAGTCAAATGGCACATAACCGACCTGGCTGCCAACCGAATCCATGTATTCGCCGATCAAGCGATAATTTAAATAGCCTGAAAGAAATAAATACTTATGAGTCTTTTCCCAGATTTCAGGCTGATTCTTCATGATCCAGTTGGCTTCGCATTCAGTGTGGGCAAATTGAACCGCATAGTCCATTTTCACCAACCGATAGACGAATTTCACCATGGGATTGATAATTTGCTGCTGGGCAATCCTTCGCTGATCCAGCCAGTGTATAGCCGGTCGTAGTGGCTTGCCGTTTTTATCAACATTGATGAGCGTGCTTCTTTGCGTGGTAAGGCTCACGCCTTTAATTTCGGGCTTGGTACTGCCACACAATTGCCACAATTGCTGACAGGCTGCACAAAGATTCTCCCAGTAATAATCGGCATCCTGCTCAGCCCAGCCTGGTTGCGGAGATTTGTAGGGTTCAATTTCAACTTTTGCTTTCTGAATTAGATTTCCTTTGTAATCGAATAGCATGGCACGGATGCTTTGGGTGCCACAATCTAGCGAAAGGATTGTTTCCATGAGTACCTCGTTATTAACTAATTGACAATGGGCTTTCTTAATTTTTAGTCAAATTCCCAATTTGACCTACTTCACCATTGCCTGTCGCAGTGCTTTTTTCCACCCTGAAAATAATTCATCCCGTTTTTGTTCATCCATCGCCGGCATAAATTCTCTTTCAATTGATTTCAGTTGATTTAATTCTTCGCTGTTTTTCCAGACACCAGCCTTTAATCCAGCCAAAAACGCAGCGCCTTGTGAAGTCGATTCGACAACAACGGGTCTGACCACTGGTTTGTTAATAATATCCGCCTGAAATTGCATCAAGAAATTATTTGCAACGGCTCCGCCATCCACGGCAAGCTTCTCCGACTTGATTCCAGTTTCATCTTCCATTGTCGAAAGCACATCATAAGTCTGGTAAGCCATGGATTCAAGTGCCGCTCGAATAATGTGATTGCGATTGGCTCCGCGAGTTAATCCAACAATCACGCCGCGAGCCTGCATATCCCAATGCGGTGCGCCCAAACCGACAAATGCAGGTACCATATAAACGCTGCCGTTATCTTCGACTGAAAGGGCAGCCTTTTCACTGTCACCTGATTTTTCAATAATTTTCAATTCATCCCGCAACCATTGGATTGCTGCCCCTGCGATAAAAACCGAGCCTTCGAGTGCATAACACGGTTCGCCTTTTCCATCAACTGCCAATGTTGTGACTAATCCTTTCTTTGAAAATATGGCTTCCTGCCCGGTATTCATTAATAAAAAACAGCCCGTCCCATAAGTATTTTTAATCTGCCCTGCATCAAAACAAGCCTGCCCAAACAGCGCCGCCTGTTGGTCGCCAGCATCGCCATAAATCGGGGCGCCAGCTATTTCAGGAATCGATTCGACTACACCGTAATCATCCACAGATTTCTTCACTTCAGGCAGAATGGAAGGAGGAATATTTAGCAACTGGCACAATTCTGCATCCCATTTTTTCTCTACAATATTAAAAATTAATGTTCGGGAAGCATTGGTATAATCTGTGGCGTGAACTCTTCCGTTGGTTAATTTCCAGATCAGCCAGGTATCGATATTGCCAAATAACAAATTCTCTTTTTGATATCCTTTCACATTTTCCAGCAACCACTTGATTTTTGTCCCACTGAAATAAGCATCCACTGGCAGACCTGTTTTGCTGCGAAATAATTCTTCTTTAGGCTTCAGGTCTTCACAAATATCAGCCGTCCGTCGGCACTGCCAGACAATGGCGTTATGAATCGGCTGTCCCATCTTTTTATCCCAGATAATGGTCGTCTCCCGTTGGTTGGTGATTCCTATTGCAGCTATTTTTTCTTTATTCCGAGATTTTACTTCCTTCACCGAATCCATCGCTGTCTGCCAGATTTCTATGGGATCATGCTCCACCCAGCCAGGTTTTGGATAAATTTGTCTAAATTCACGATAGGCTTTATCAACAATTTTACCGTCTTGATTATAAAGAACCGTCGTCGTTCCAGTTGTCCCCTGATCGATAGCCAGAATAAACATTTTTGATCCTCTGTGCGTTTTTTTATTATCAATTCACAATTGACAATTAGGTTTTTTGCTCAATAAAATTACTACAAACGCTCGTTTATCCACCCCACAATATCCGCCACCACTTGTTCT
>CBFDBN010000478.1:0-3484 GCA_965603055.1 uncultured bacterium
AGGACCTCCACCCACAACAACACATTGTCCCATATTAATCATTTTACCGGGCACAAGCACGTCTGTAAGCTTATCTACTTCACCATCGATTGTAAAAGCAGGTATTAAATCAAGGCAGGTATGACCTGCGGATATAATTTCAACATCTTTTTTATTCACTAAAGAAACTCCTTAAGAATAAGTCCTGCATAAAATAATTTTGCAGGATAATTAGCACTCCTTAATCAGATTATAAAAATTGATAAAAATGAACCTGTCATTTCGACGAACGAAGTGAGGAGAAATCTGGACATCAAACAAAAATTCTTATTTCTCTTAGCATGATGAACTAACAGATTCCTCCCTTCGGTCGGAATGACATTTAATAGTTTTATCTTATTAAGTAGTAGTAGTATTAGAAAATATAAGAATTAATAATATTTTCGAGCATTTCCTGCCGGGCACTCTTGAGAACCGGTTTCTTTTCATTCAAAACCCATTTTTCTACTTCTTCCAAACCAACCTTTCCGGACATAATTTGTGCACCAATGCCCGAGTTGTGGCTGCTGTATCTTTCCTCGATAAAATTGCTCAATACTTTATCCTCGATAATTTGATGCGCAATTAGCAGACCTTTTGCAAATGTATCCATGCCACCGATATGCGCATAGAACAGATCCGTCGGATCAATGGAGCTGCGCCTTACATGGGCATCAAAATTGAGACCGCCTGGCTCAAGTCCATTTTGGTTTAAAATGATCATCATCGCCATCGTGCTACTATAAATATCTGTCGGGAACTGATCGGTATCCCAACCCAACAGCAAATCGCCGCGATTGGCATCAACGCTGCCTAATTTTCCTGCGGCAGAAGCAACTGCCAATTCATGCTCAAAAGTACTACCAGCCAGGGTAGCGTGATTCGCTTCGATATTCAATTTAAAATCATCGATCAAATCATACTCTTTCAAGAAATATAATGTAGTTGCTGCATCAGAATCATATTGATGCTTGGTGGGTTCACAGGGTTTGGGTTCAATTAGAAATTGGCATTTGAAACCGATCCTCTTTTTATAGTCCACTGCCATGTGCAGGAAACGAGCCATCTTCTCCTGTTCTTTTTTCAAGTCCGTATTGATTAATGTCTCATATCCCTCGCGACCACCCCAGAATACATAATTCTCTCCACCAAGCTCTTTAGTCGCATCGATAGCATTTTTCACCTGTGCGGCGGCAATAGCCATGATATGGGCATCAGGATTTGTTGCCGCGCCCTGCGAATAGATGGCATTGCTGAATAAATTTGCCGTTCCCCACAGTAATTTCACACCGGTCTCTTTTTGCAACTGCTTTGCCATTCCCACCATGGTTTCCAAATTCTTGCACGATTCTGCAAAACTATCGCCCTCAGGAGCGATATCACGGTCATGAAAACAATAATAATCGATACCCAACTTTTGAAAAAATTCGAATGCTGCCCCCATCGTTGCTTTGGCGCGATCCATTGGATTGGCAGCCTCCCGCCATTCTCTTTGAAAACTGGTTCCACCGAACATATCGGTTCCATCGCCCATAAATGTATGCCACCATGCAACAGCAAAACGAAGATGCTCTGCCATGGTTTTGTTGCCAACCTTTTGATTCTTGTTGTAGTATTTAAACGCCAGGGGATTCTTCGAATCCTTACCTTCGTATTGAATTTGTTTTTTCACTGCTAGAAAATAGTTACTCATTGGATTCCTTCCTTCTCTTTATTTTTGGTTGCTGGTTAATTCGGAATGTATATACAGTAAATTTTTTGCACAATGGGCAAAAATATTTTGACCGCGAATTACGCTAATTCTTCAAATTACGCGAATTAATAATTAGCGAAATTTGTTTAATCTGCGAAATTAGCGGTTCAAGGTCTTTTTGGTTCTGGCGTGAGCTATTTTAACGACCGCATCAAAAGCCAGTTTTGGTTTACATTGACTATCAAAAAGCATAGGATAATCGCTTCTACCTGTAATGGGCAAGTAGCTGCGCCAGGATTGACCATCGTGAACAGCCCATAGCGTCACGCGGCTGAATTTGTCCCGATGCTTAAGAAAGAATGAAAAAAATTCAGCATAGCGATTTGCCAATTCTTTTTGAACAGAATCTGGTAGAAAATCAGGATATGGATTTAACTTCTTTTGTTTTTCCAGATCGAAAGTTGAAATGTCCACTACCTTAGAATCGAGTGGAAAATAAGGAAGTACGCCTACATCTAACTCCGTGATCATCAGTTTTACATTCAATTCTGAAAGCGCCAGAATATAGCTTTCTATCCCCTCGATGCGCGGATAATCCAAAAACCAGTGTCCCTGTATGCCAACGCCATCGATGCGGATGCCTTTGGACTGTAAATCTTTAATAAGTCGAATGACACCTTCGCATTTGGCTTTATGCTCATAATCGTATTCATTATAGTAGAGCTGGCAGTCAGGATCGACCTGGCGAGCGTATTCAAAAGCCTTGAGTATATAATCTTCGCCGATAATTTCAAGCCATTTATTTTGCCTCAACGTACCATCAGCCATAATAGCTTCATTGACAACATCCCAGCCGTGAATTTGACCTTTATAGCGTCCCATTACGGTGAAGATATGATCTTTCATTCGTTCAAGCAAAGCCTCACGACTTAAGCTTTTGCCCGACTCGTCCTGGAACACCCAATCCGGTGTCTGATGAAACCAGACAAGAGTGTGACCAATGATATGCATGTTGTGTTTCTCACCAAAAGCCACATAGCGATCCGCCGCTTCAAAATCATATCTGTTCAGTTCGGGATGAACTTCTTCCCACTTGAGAATATTTTCCGGAGTGATGCTGTTAAAGTGTTTTTCCACCATGGCGATAGCGTTTGGCTCATTGCCGGAAATCTGGTCTAAACTGAGGGCAACACCGATATAAAAATCATCTTTAAACACATCTTTCAGTGCATTTAGTTTTGAATTTATATTTGGAAGTAAATTTTCATCGGTTAAGGTATTAGTGGGTAGGGATTTATCAATCATATTCTGTTTCCCAAAGCGATTTTCTGATTAAAAAAATCGGCTGGTTAATAAATAAGTTGAGAGTATAATCCTCTCGTTTTATCGCCAATAATCTGGCATTGCCAGATTATTTAATGCGTTAAATAAAAATTGAATCGGTTCAAATATAAAAAAAAAGTTACAAAAAGTCAAGCAAAAAAATCTTTTCTTTATTTTTGATAAACCAATTTCTTTGAAACCGAATACCTGCCGGCTTGCATTTTGTAAATGTAAACGCCGCTCGCCAGGTGCATTGCTGTCCACTGAACTTTATGATGTCCCGCTGATAATTTACCAGCTACCAACGTTTCTATTTCCTTGCCGGTTATATTATAAAGCTTTATGGTAACATAGTCAGGCTGTGGGGAATAAAAATTTATTGTCGTTGTTTGATTGAATGGATTAGGGTGATTTTGAAATAATTGAAAATGATCTAGTTTTATTATTTCA
>CBFDBN010000479.1:0-3479 GCA_965603055.1 uncultured bacterium
TATTACAACCTATTCGCTTTTCCCTTTTCACTATTCACTTTTTACTAAAGAACCCCTTTCAACTTCCCGGTTACCTTACGCAATTGATAACACGCGGTTTGATATTCATAAAGGGAATTGACGTAATTCAATTTTGAACGTGTTAATGCCATTTGAGAATTTAATACATCCAGTTGAGTATTCACCCCTTCATCGTACATGAGATTTGCTAATCTAAGTGCTTCCTGTGCCAGATCGACAGTTTGTTTGGCAGAAAGATATTTTTGTTTGGCTTCCTGTAATTTGTTATAAGCGACCTCAGATTCTGCGGCGATGCCATCATAAACTTGCTTTTCTGTATCAAGTATCTTCTTATAGTCCAACCGTGCTTGTTGATATTGCGCAGCAGACCGGAAGCCGTGAAACAACGGAATTTGAAGACTAATGGCTGAAGTGAAACCCTTGCTAAAATCATTCTGGTTGAATTTATAATCATTTCTCATTGCCATGTAGGAATAATCCGTCTGGAAAAATAACTTTGGCAAGAAGCTGCTTCGTGCCAGGGTGACGCCTTTTTTTATCATATATTTTTGTTCCGATAGGGCGCGAACAACTGGCCGATCTTTCAATGCAGTGTTTTGGATGTCTTCTAATGGCAAATTACCGAAATCATCTTCGGCATATTGGAATTCCCCTTTCACTTCGATCACTGCATCCCGTTTCAATCCCAGGATTGCTCTTAATTGTGTTAATGCCAACTGATAATTATTCCTGGCGGCAATTAACTCAGGTTGTAAATTGGCAACTTCAACTTCTGCTCTCATTTTATCAAAGCCAGAAGCCATACCAACATTATATTTTTTGATTACATTATCAAGATTTGCCTGTGCTTGTGCCATCGCCTCTTCCTGAACTGAGATCAATTCTTTGGCTAACAAAGATAAATAAAAAGCATCGGCTGTTTGATAAATAAGGTTCTGGCGTTGATCCTCCAGGTTTTCTTCTGCTACGTCTCTCGCTGCCATGGAAAGCTGAATTCCGGCAATCCCGGCACCGCCTAAATATAGTGGTTGCGTAACCGTTGCACCATAGCGAAATGTGTTTTCAATTCCAAAAGCTATTTTCACGTAATCGGGCATCTGCTCAACTTCAGGTGAACCTGGCGGAAACATCAACTTAATGAAGTTAGGAATCACTGTTTCCTGTATCTCCCAGGCTTTTTGAAAACTTGCTGATGCATCCAACTGGGGCAAAATATTCGAATAAGCCTCCCAGACGCCAGCACTGGCTTTCGATACTTCTTTTTCTGCAATCCTGATATTCGGATTATTCTTCAAAGCTAAATCCACACTTCGCTCTAAATCGAGAACTGTAATCTCTTGAGCGAATATAGTTAAAGGAACAAGAAATAACACCATCACCAATAAACTAAATAACTTCTGACTAAATCGCATTCGAACCTCCGATTTCTCTTTGTTGTGTTTCAGATTTACTACTGTAAACGCTAAATATATTCTTTATTTTAATGATTGTATGGCATAGCGCAAAGTGCATGGAGCATGGCGAAGTTAGATGCTATGCTCCGTGCGCTATGCGCTTTGCTCCTTGCTACTCATTCAGTCCTTTAAACAGCAACTCAATAATCTCCTCAGCCAATTTATCCGAAAGAATGATCTCGTTACTGTTCCCCTGTCGTAAAATAAAATAAGTTAATACCCCGCCGATCACTTCAACGGCTAATTGGGGTTTGGCACTGACGCCGAATTCGCCCGTGTTTATCCCTTCCTGTATAAGATCAACCAATATTTTTTTGTGAATTGTTGTTTCTGGTGAATAACTTTTCAGGAATGGCAAATTTTCATAAGGGATAAAAAGCTTGAGCACGAATTTTGTCAGTTCTGGATGCTTTAAACTGATTTGAAAAGTCCTCTTCAAGAGCTCAACCAGCTTCTGCCTGACTGGTGTTTTTAGCGCTGCAATGCGTCTCATTTCTTCTTTGTGATAATCCAGTCCTTCTCTTATAAGGGCTTTATAAATTCCCTCTTTATTGCCAAAATAATAATAAATGGTCGGCTTGGTCACTCTCGAATGCTCGGAAATTTCCCGCATCGAAACGCCATTGTAGCCTTTTTCAGCAAACAATTTAGCTGCGGCTCGAAATATCGTTGATCGGGTAGTACTTTCGTTTGCTCTATGCTTTTTAATAGCTTCCATACAAATTTTATACTTAACGGTAAGTAAAGGTCATAGTCAAAAAAAATGTTTCAAAAAAATATTTTGAAAACATTGTTAATCATACGCCTGAATGTGGATTAAAGTTTCACAGAATTTTTGAAAATTTTTCTCTGAATTCATTTCTGTCAATATAAAAAAAGCTGGAGATTTTGATAATTTTCAGGATGATGACGGCTGTCCCGATAAGAAACCAATGCCGAAACTGGAGAATAAAGGCGCCAAGTTAATTCTCAAAGGCGTGAATTTTGAAACAGCAAGCGCCGCATTAACTAAAGAATCTTATGCAATACTTGATGGAGTTATTCCTGGTTTGAAAGACAATAAAGAAGTCGAATTAGAAGTGCGTGGATACACCGACAGCCAGGGAACGGCTTCGTACAACCAGAAGCTATCGGAACGTCGTGCTAATACAGTAATGCAGTACCTGATCAACAACGGAATCGAAGCTTCCCGCTTGAGAGCCGTTGGTTACGGAGAGAAGGATCCGATTGCATCCAATCGCACAGCCGAAGGTCGAGCACAAAATCGACGTATCGAGTTTGTAAGAACGAAGTAAAATAAAATATAAAGACACGGGTAACCAGCCAGGGGAATGATCTACAAAAGGCAGCGGTCGGAGGGACCGCTGCCTTTTTCAATTTGATGAAATTGAGTTGTTGGGTTGTTCCAATTTGAATAAAATATTTCTTGATTACCATCGAAATTATGACTAAATTAGAACAATTTGTGATTTAAATATTTTTATCTTTACTGAAAGGAATTTGTCATGCCACAAAAAGCGCCCAAACCAGTACCGGATGAAATGAATACGATTACTGTGCATTTATGGTTCAATGGAAATTGTAAAGAAGCTGTTGATTTTTACCAGAAAGCATTTGGAGCAAAATTAGCTGCTCCGCCAGTCCCTACGCCGGATGGAAATGGTATTATGCACGCCATGTTGAAACTGGGCGATTCTTATATCATGATGGCAGATGCCTGGCCAGGAAATTGGGAACAAGGTCCTGAACAAAATACCAGCGCCAGTATGTGGCTTTATGTTGAAGATTGCGATGCACTTTATAATCAAGCAATAGCAGCCGGCTGTGAAATTGTCGAAGAGATGATGGATGCGTTCTGGGGCGATCGAAATGGAAAAGTGAAAGACCCGTTCGGTCACTGCTGGTCGATTGCCAGTCATAAATGGGTTCTGACGCCGGAAGAAATGGAGACGCGGATGGGAGAATGGTTGAAAAGCAATAATAGGTAATTTGGTGATTAGGTAA
>CBFDBN010000480.1:0-3473 GCA_965603055.1 uncultured bacterium
AGTCTGGGCAAAGTTTATTACTCGGATAAAAAAGCCGGAATTCGTACCGAAAAACCAATATCACTTCTGGCAGATTTTTCCGACCATCCGTCAGTGATCAACTGGGATGAAGCACAAGTAGTCAGCCTTTCCGAAGGCGATGTCAAAAATGATCCTGCCTCAGAGAATGCCCGGTTTGGCGAACCGCCCAATGAAGCCAGCAAAAAACAAAATTTTCTCAGTTGGAGCAAAGATTTTAACGAATGGCTCTACCGCAATCAAAGCCTGGAGTTGTTGAAAAGTCCATCGCTTTCAGTTGTTTCCGAGCCAGGAGAATCGGAACGAGATTTTCGAATTCGGCTGCAAATGGTTGCACGGGAAAAGCGTGACGAGGTGATCGAACAATTGAGAGAAAAATATGCTGCAAAGACCGCTAAACTGGAAGATCGTATCCAGCGTGCCGAGCTTACCTTAGATCGAGAACAGGAACAGGCAAAGCAGCAGAAGCTGCAGACTGCTATTTCCTTCGGTACAACCCTGCTTGGCGCATTCCTGGGGAGAAAAAAGATCAGCCGTTCTACCATTGGCAAAGCGACCACAGCCGCCCGCGGCGCCAGTCGCGCCATGAAAGAGGCCAAAGATGTCAAACGAGCCGAGGAAAAGTTGGAAATATTACAGCAACAGATGTCCGAACTGCAAGAGGAATTAGCTAATGAGATCGAACAGGTAAAGACGAACTTCGATCCCCAGTCAGAAGATTTAGAGAGCTATTTGTTGCGACCGAAAAAGACTGATGTCTCCGTATCACTGTTGGCGCTCACCTGGGTACCTTATTGGCAGGATGATAAGGGAGGAATTCAAGCTGCTTGGTAAGGTAGACATTCCATTTTAAAATAGAAAAAGATAATTCTCCCACAGAATTGATATCCCACAAAAAAGAGTGCTTCAAAAAAACATTTCTGTGGGAGGTCCGTCTTTGGTGTCTGTTTAGTTATGTGAAGTAATAGCGATACAAACCAGGTTTCTGATAGAAACCTGGTTTGTTTAAGTCCGCAACTCCTGGTATTTAGGAAAAAGAATTACTCGACTTCAATTGGCTAAACAAACACCATTTTTCTTTTTGAATTCAGTCATAATATTTTTCCTTCGAAAAAAAACACCCACATTTAATTTCAACACCAGCCAATTAAATCAGAAACATTCATTTTCAATTTCCGTATAAATTAGTTAATATCCTTCTTTTCCAGGCTGTTAATAGACCAAAGATTTTTATCATAATTTATGGTCAAATCAGTTAATTTTATAAAACAGTCTTTATCGTGTTAACTTCCAAATCCAAAGCAAATGAATATGAAACGATATCTTACCCGGGAAAAACCACCTTCTCTCTATTCATACTCACTGACAGGGATTAAAGTGATTTTTTTATTTACCATAATTAATCTTGTTATTCCTGATAGCTTAATTATTGAATTAAACGCCCAACCGCAAAAAATTACTTTTGAATGCTTGACTCTTGATCAAGGACTTTCTCAGTGTACCGTTGCATCAATTGTCCAGGATCAGGATGGTTTTATGTGGTTCGGCACCATCGATGGGCTGAATAAATTTGATGGATATAATTTCACTGTCTATCAAAATAATCCCAACGATTCCACTTCTATTGCCGATAATTGGATTACATCGCTTTGCCTGGGGCGAGATGGAACGCTCTGGATCGGGACTTTGTCACGAGGGCTTTGTAAATTTGATAGCCAAACTGGACACTTCTCAAATTATCAATTCAATCCAAAGCCAGTCGATTCTCCACTTCGAGAGAGGTTGTTAAGAGAACTCCCGTTTACCTTCTCTTATTTTAATTACTACACCATTAAATCCGTATTTGAAGACCATTCTGGTACGCTCTGGATAGGGACATTTGGAGCCGGGCTTTTTAAATTTGATAAAGAACAAGAAATATTTATCCATTATCCTTATGATTTTGAACGACAAAATGACCTGGCTTACAACGTTATGTCAATCGCTGAGACGGTTGAAAATAATATCAGCACGCTCTGGATTGGGACTTATGGAGGAGGGCTGGTAAAATTTAATAAACCAGAAGGCTTTAGTTTTTACATACACGATCCTCAGATATCTAACACCCTGACTGATAATCGGATTATAACTGTTTACGCTGATACTTCGTGTAAAGAAAACACTGTCTGGATTGGGACTTTTGGCAAAGGACTCGATAAATTCGATCCGACAACTGGAGATTTCACCCATTTTAAATATGATGCCCAGAACTCGAACAGCTTGAGTTCGAATTATGTCATATCAATTTTAAAAGATTGTTGCAATGAATTATGGATTGGTACTTTCGATGCCGGGCTTAATCGATATAAAATCGATAAGCATCGATTTACGCGCTGCCAATACGATCCAACGAATATTAATAACCTGGGGAGTAATGAAGTGTTATCCCTATACGAAGATAAGTCAGGCATACTGTGGATTGGAACCAACTTTGGGCAGGGAGTTAATAAATACAACAGGAGAAAAAACAAATTTACTCACTATTTTCATGACCCGGTTAATTCGAATAGTTTAAGTGAGAATGTTGTTTTTTCAATTTTAGAAGATCGTCAAGGATTCCTCTGGATCGGAACGTTTCAAACAGGATTGAATAAATTTGATCGAGTGAAAAATGAATTCACCAATTTTCGACATGATCCCAACAATCCCAACAGTATCAGTAATAATCACATTCGATCAATTTTTGAGGATAGCCAGGGAAAGCTATGGATTGGTACATTTAACGGCGGATTAAATTATTTTGATCGAGATAAAAACCAGTTCTTTCATTACATGCATAATCCGAGAAACCCAAGAAGTCTGGCTACCGATCAAGTCCGATCAATATACGAAGATCAATTCGGAAACCTGTGGATTTCTGCCTTTGGTGGAGGACTCGATAAATTCAATCAAAAAACCGGGGAATTTACGCACTATTGCCACGATCCAGCAAATCCAAATAGCATCAGCGATAACCAGATCTACTTCATTACCGGCGACAGTTCAGGCTGTCTCTGGATTGCAACTTTTGGTGGGGGGATCAATAAATTTGATATAGGTACCGAAACTTTTACTCGATTTCGACACAATCCCAATGATGAAAATAGCCTGTGTAGTGATCGAATTTTGACAATTTATATCGATGAGCAGAATGAAAATGTGATCTGGATCGGTTCTTTTGGCGAAGGGCTTGACAAGCTTATGCTGAATGCTGACTCTCTTGGGAACATACCAGGTAAAAAAAACTACTCCTTCACCCATTACAAATTGGAGGATGGGCTCCCCAATGAGGTTATTTATAGCATTTTGCCTGACAGTGGGCATCTCTGGATGAGCACCAATAAAGGGATATCGAAATTCAATCCAAACACCGGCACATTTATTAATTACGATCTGTTAGATGGACTTCAAAGTAATGAGTTCAATGCCGGCGCTTA
>CBFDBN010000481.1:0-3462 GCA_965603055.1 uncultured bacterium
CTTAAAAGTCTTTGCTTTTGCCGGATCAATCTCTAACTTGGGGAATGAAAATAGACTGGTAATTATCCCTCCAGTTATCACTTGCTCATCAACCAGGATTACCAGTTTTTCAATGAAGTTGCGTAACTCTCGGACATTTCCGTGCCAGGGATGAGACAGAAGAATCGCCTCAGCGTTGGGCGTAAATCGTTTTTTTTCAGTGTTGTTTTGGATGCAGTATGTTTCGAGAAAATGATAAGCCAGCGGCAGAATGTCGTCTCGCCGCTCTCTCAAAGGAGGAACATTAATTCCAATGACATTGATTCGGTTCAACAGGTCGTCACGAAATGTTCCTTGGGCAACCTTTTGATCGAGGTTTTTATTGGTAGCACAAATCACTCGAACATCAACTTTTCCGGACATTTCTGTGCCAACCGTTGCAATATTGCCGGTTTCAATCGCGATCAATATTTTTGCCTGGGCAGCAAGCGATAGATCACCGATCTCGTCGAGAAATAGCGTACCCTGGTCGGCTAACTGAAACTTGCCCTTTCGAGTGCGCTCGGCGCCGGTAAATGTTCCCCTGACATGACCAAATAATTCTCCTTCGATTAGCGTATCTGGAATGGCAGAACAATTCACATGAATAAAAGGTAGAGAAGCTCTATTGCTGTTGATGTGGATTGCCCGGGCGACCAGTTCTTTGCCGGTGCCGCTTTCCCCGGTGATGAGTACCGTTGCATTCGTTGGGGCGACTCTGTCAATAAGACTATAAATCTTTTGTAATGCAGGACTTGTACCGACCATTTTATAGCATTCTTTCGCCTCGGAAAGCAGCAGTTCTCTCTCTTTTAAAAGATTATTTTTTTCGATGGCGTTTCGTACAGTCAGCAACACTCGATTTTTTTCCAGGGGCTTTTCCAGCCAGTCATAAGCCCCTAATCGGGTTGCTTCAATCGCGGTCTGGATTGTGCCATGACCGGACATCATAATCACCGTTGTCAATGGATTTATTTCAAGAATTTTTTTCAACACTTGATTGCCATTCATATCAGGTAGCCGAAGATCGAGCAGAACAATATCGATCGGGGATTCATTCAGCGCGGTGAGTGCATCATTGCCATTCCCAACCCATTTGACCTGGTAACCATCGCAGGTCAGTATTTCTCCTAAGATGTCACCCATCATTTCATCATCATCTACGATCAGTATTTTCTTTTTAGAGTTCATTTGTTTCAAAGACTCCAGGTTACTCAATTACCCAATATACCAATTACCTGATAACCTAAACCGGCAACGTAATAAATACCGTCGTTCCAATGCCTTCCTGACTTTTGATTTGAATATTTCCTTGGTGATCATCGATGATCTTTTTAACAATCACCAATCCCAGCCCCGTACCGTCAGGAAATTTTGAGAAAAACGGCTGAAACAGTTGGTTGAGATGCGATGGTGAAATGCCTTTTCCAGTATCAGCAATCTCTATCAAGATGGCATTTTTTGAAGCCATTGAAGAATCGCCCTGCAAGGATTGTACCAATGTTGTTTTGACAGTAAAAACGCCTTTACCTTGCATGGCAGTAATACTATTATCGATAATATTTTGAAAAGCGACAAGGAGCTGCTGCCGATCAGCTTTAATAATCGCTGAATCTTTCACCAGACTTTTTTCGATACGGATTCCTGACCCCATCTTTATTCGATTCTCTTGCAGACACTCAACAATTACATCATTTATATTTACTGATTCAAATTTTGGTTCTTCGAGCCGGGCAAATTTCATTAGTGCGTCGGTCATATTTCGTAAACGATTTACCTGATCAATAATATTATTTAGATACTTTGTTGACTTTCCAGCCTTTGCTGGTTCTTGTTCATGCTCCATTTGCAACCGTTGCGCGGTAAGCATAACAGTCGAAAGCGGTGTTTTAATTTCATGAGCCAATTTTTGAGCCAGGCTTGCCCAGGCGATGGCACGCTTCGATTGAACGATTTCTGTAATATTTCTCAAGGTGATTAATTTTCCAGGTTCACTCTTTTTGCTAATTGAAAATGATGTGACAGCAACCAATACATTACAGGCTTTATCTTTTTGAAAAATCGTGATCTCTTTTTCGATAGTAACAAATTTATGGTGAAATGATTCATCAATTACTTGAAGCAATTCACTGAAAATTGAATCGGAAAAAATAGTATTATAAGGTAGACCAATCATATTTGCTCGATTGATCTTAAAAACTTCTTCCATCATTTTGTTTATGGCAACAATACATCCCTGGCTATCCAAGATGATCAGTCCTTCCTGAATGCTATTAATGAGGGAGTTTATTGTTATCTTATCTCCCAATCCACGTCTTCTTCTCATAACAATAGAAATAGCTATCCAGGAAAGTAATACGCCTAAAATAATGCCGTAGCCCAGCCAGCGCCAATAAAGAAGTGGGAAAATCCAGGATTGTTTTTTCATCTCCATAAGGATAGTTTCTGCTCCGGTTCTGCCGAGAAGTAATTTATCCTCCCCAAATCCAGTATTCACAAAGCATTCGGTATTCCAGATATATAAATTAGCATCTGGATAAGCTAATAGTTCTAAGTTATGATTTATACAAATCACTTTATCATATCCTTTTAATCTACCAGATACAATTATTTCTCCGTCACCATCATTATTTAAATCTGATATTGCAAAATTGGCAGGAACAAAACCTGGGTATTTCCTTGAAATTATAATTTCAAAATTATAATCTCTAATTTCAATCGTACCATCACTCCAACCAATAAGAAAGTCATCTTTTCCATTTCTGTCCACATCTAAAAAAATAATGTTTTCGCTTACGTTTTTTTCCATCGGTAACTTATTTGCGAGATTGCCTGTCATTGGTTCCCATAAAGCCACAAAACTCTTTTCTTTTGGAATTCTATTGCTATTAAACTTAACAAAAATTTCAGGTTTATTGTCTCCGTTCAGATCATGAGTAAATATTTGTGCTATCCCAAATTCCAGACCAATTTCCTGGTTGTCGTTCAAACAATTTCCTTGTAAATCGATGACTGAAAGATATGTATGCCTATCGTCAGTTCCTTTTATCACCATACCCTCTGAATTGTCTGGCGATGATGATCCTAAAAGTATCTCTCTTTGTCCATCATTATTTATGTCTATTAACTGAGGAGTTTGCACATGAAAACCAGTTTTGTACCTCCAGATATATTTCTTATTATATACATCAAAAGCAAATAGACCTCTTGGCTGATAGGCATAACCGGTATGCACAATCAACAACAAGTCTTTCCAACCATCATTATTAACATCCAGGTGGTTGCATGCATTTATTTCACATACCCAATCTCTCGGTCTAATTTTTGGATTAGTCACGCCTTTAATTGAGAATACCGAATCACCCTTATTATTTAGCACGTGTATAAATGTTGTATCACTTTTCACCTCTGAGAATATAATCTCTTTGTTTCCATTCCCATCCA
>CBFDBN010000482.1:0-3460 GCA_965603055.1 uncultured bacterium
AATGCGATATTATAAAATAGGCAAAATAATTATCTGGCAAAATAATATAAAAAATTATTTTGCCAACAAATTATTTTACCATTTTGAAATTCCGATACAGTAAATTAACTTGTTTTGAGGGATGTTCGTAACGAGATTAGATAGGAGGAAACTACCTGTGGATTTCGATTTCCCATTTACCGAATCACTCATTATTTATATTGGCATCGGTATCATCCTGATTGGTTTCGTTCTGTTTACGATTATATTTTACCAGATTGTAAATAGACCACATCGTAAAAAAGAGAAAAATGTGAAGAAGCCTGCTGGCGTTTTGATGAATATCGGTAAGGTCTTTAATTTAATCTTCAAGGCATTTCGTAGACCATCGACTAATAAAGACGGAGAGAAAACACCGGCTGGCTGTTTGTATCAAATATTTAGAGTCTTACTGATTACTCTGCTGATTGCTTTAGGTCTGGCGACTATATTTTTGGGGGCATTCATTCAATCACTTTCAACTTTCAATAAACAAGCATTAGTTGCAGAGGTGTTGTGTAAGGAGATTGATGAAACCAATCATTCCATGAAAATGATTCTCATTGAGAAAAATGGCAAAAATGCCAATGTTCCACAAGAATTTTTATTGACTGGCGATCGCTGGTTCATCCGCGGCGATATTATAAAATGGGAGAGCTGGGTTAATTTTTTAGGCTTACATACCATGTACAAATTAAATCGTATTGGAGGCTTTTTTTCCGATACGAGAATGGAAAGTGAATTAAAGCCCACCCATTATAGTTTGGTACCGGAAGAGGAAACTCCAAAATGGCGCTGGCTTTATAAAAGAGGTTATGAATTACCATTTATTAACAATGTTTACGGCAGCAGTGTTTCTCAGTATCCCCAGTTACAGAAAGTGTTCAAAATCTATGTAACAATTTTTGGATTTTCAGTTGGTGCACCGGTTGGAATAAGTGAGCAGTAATGGATTTTGCTTCATTGTAGATTTTTTTTGTTCTACTTAGCCTGTACAATTTAAAGGAATATTTAATGGCAGAATGATTGATTTTAAATGATTTAATTATTCTGCTGAAAAATCATTCTGCCAAAGATCTTTAAACTGTGTTTAAAAATCATTCAAAATCTAATAAAGCAGGAGGAAAAAAAATGATTAAAAGAATTGGCTTATTAATTCTGGTAATTTTCGTCGCTGGCTGCAATTCAAATCAGACAAATTCAGTAGAAAAAGTGGTCATAAAGAGTCCCGATGCCCCAGCCGCAATCGGACCGTACAGCCAGGCAATTCAGGTGGGTAAAACCCTCTATTGCTCAGGACAGATTGCGATTGATCCAGCAACTGGCGAGTTAGTCGACGAGACCATTGAGGCTGAAACAGAACAGGTTTTAAAGAACCTCGGCGCCGTTTTAAAAGCAGCCGGGATGGACTATTCCGATGTGGTGCGAGCCACAGTTTTCATGTCGGATATGGAAAATTATGGACGCATTAATGCTGTCTATGCCAAATATTTTACCGACAAGCCACCAGCCAGGGCTGCCGTCCAGGTCGCCAATTTACCGAAATATGTGAATGTTGAAATTTCATGTATTGCTGTTAAGACTGAATGAGAAAAACCTTGGAAAAATTAGATATCTGCAAAATAGGATAGATTGTCATTTCGAGCGGAGCGAGAAATCTGGTTAACGAATTGATATTATAAAATATATAGATTTCTCACTCCACTTCGTTTCGTTCGACATGACTCGAAAATCGTAATTTTGCAGAAGTCTATGGAAAAATAAATAAGGAGTTAAACATGCAAGTAGAAGACATTCATTGGTTAGGACATGATTCTTTTCGTATCGAAGATCAGGGCAAGCAGATCTATATCGATCCCTGGAAATTGTCTGCAAAAGCGGTCAAAGCTGATTATGTTTTTGTTACACATAGTCACTATGACCACTTCTCAAAGGAAGATATACATAAAATTAAAACCGATTCAACTAAAATAATAGGACCAGCAGATGTGGCAAACGAGGTCAAAAAAAATGCAGTTAGCATAGGTCCGAATCAGGAAATCATAATTGACCAGCTAAAGATAAAGGCAATCCCGGCTTACAATATTGGTAAAAAATTTCATCCCCGGGAGAATAATTGGGTTGGATTCATTATCACGTTTTCTGATGGTATTTCTGTTTACCATGCCGGGGATACGGATTTTATTCCGGAGATGAAATCTTTAAAAGTTGATATCGCTTTGTTGCCAGTTAGTGGTACCTATGTAATGACTGCAGATGAAGCGATCGAAGCTGCGAATTCTTTTCAGCCCAAAATTGCCATCCCCATGCACTACGGTGAAATTGTTGGCAGCGCAAAAGATGCTGAAAAATTTAAAGCTGGTTTTAATGGTGAAACTGTGATAAAAACGATTGGAATGTGACCATCACCTATAATATCAAATTAGTCCGTTGGAACACCACTCTTTACAATGGTGACGGTCACATTTCTTCTTGTTTTCGAACGGACAGTAATTTGTACCTAAACAATTAAATTCTTGCTCAATGAGCAAAGACTTTTTGGTTCACAGAATTGAAATCTCTCAGAATTAAAAAACAGGAATTTCTTTTCTGAGTGATTTCAATTCTGAGAACAGAATTTTTTTTGGTTCTGGCTTGTCCAGGGGAGCATTAAAAATTTCAGAAAGGTGTTCGTTATGAAAAACAAATTGATCATCTTCTTGATAATTATTCTATGTCTTTCTTTTATGATGTGTAAGCAGGAGGGCTGGATTTCTCTATTTAATGGCAAAAACCTGGATGGCTGGCGAGTGTTGAATGGGACTGCTGAATTTGCTGTTAAAGATAGCGTCATTATTGGCATTAGCAAATTGAATACGCCGAATACATTTTTAGTCACTAAAAAAGAATACAGCGACTTCATCCTCAAATATGAAGCGAAGATGGAAAACGGCTTAAATTCCGGCGTTCAGTTTCGCAGTCTGAGTAAAGCTGACTATCAGGATGGCAGGGTTCATGGCTACCAGGTTGAGCTGGATGCTTCACAGCGAGCTTGGAGCGGCGGTATTTATGACGAAGCAAGGCGAGGTTGGCTTTATAATCTTGAATGTAATCCTATTGCCAAATCTGCGTATAAAGCCGAAGCCTGGAATCAGTTTCGAGTGGAAGCGATTGGCAATCACATTCGAGTGTGGCTGAATGGCGTTCCCACTGCTGATCTTATCGATGATATGACCGCCAAAGGATTCATTGCGTTGCAGGTTCATGGTATCGGCAATGATGAAAAAAAGGTAGGTAAAACCGTTCAGTTTCGTAACATCAAAATTTTGACTGAAAATCTCGAAAAGGAAAAAACACCGATAACTAATGAAATTCAACAGGTCAGTTTTTTAACCAATAAATTAACTGAGAGAGAAAAAGCAGAAGGTTGGCAATTGCTTTGGGATGGGGAAACCACCAATGG
>CBFDBN010000483.1:0-3453 GCA_965603055.1 uncultured bacterium
TAAAAATGTACGATCCATATCCCTACAAAATCAGCAAAATAAAAGTCTCGATCCTGATTCTTATATCTATAATTTTGATTGTCGGCTTTTTCGCCCTGAAATCAAAGCCCGGTTTATTGCAAATTTCAAACGAGCTGATTTTATCATTTCAAAATTTAAAGTATTTTGTTCTTATCGCCTTATTGCTGCTTGGTCTGAAAACCTACACTTTGCTCTATTCCCGGGAGTATATTTTTCTCGGCAGCGGCATCATTTCATTTCTTTTGGTCCAGTTAGTTTATCATTTTTTCTTTTTCCGCCAGTTTGAAGAAACGGTGGTTGCGTATGCAGAATTCAATTTCTCAAGAGTAGCTGATTTTCTGCTTTTTGCGCTGTTCGTTTTTGCTGCTTTTAATAGTGGAAAAATCATTCCGCCAAAAAAAAGAAAACAATTCCTTTATCGAGTTATTTTAGCTGCTGTCGGAACAAGCATCATTATTTCCATTGGGAATTACTATTTTTTGACTCGTTATCCTCTTGCTGCCGAATCTCGGTTGATGATATTAAATTCAATCCAAACGATTAACATTATTTTTTTAGTTATTGTTGCCATCAAATATATTCAGCTTTATGTCAAAACCCGCCACAATGTCTATTTCTGGTTTATTGCGCCAATTTTGTTTTTTATCTTTTCAACAATCTATTTATTTCCGCATCGAGCTGCTGGAGATATTTGGGAAAATAGCGCTTTTCTGCTCCAACTAATCGGGTTTGGCATGTTCGCCTGGGCGCCTTTTGTTGAGCATACCCGCTTCATGGAGTCTGAAATCAAACTGCGCCGATCGCTGGAAAAATCGCTGTTCCAGAGTGAGCGGGATCGGGAGACATATAGCAACCTGGTTAATACCGTCGATGTGGGAATCTGTACTTTTGATGAGAAAGGAAAAATAATCTTTATTAATGAACGGCTGGCGCAATTGCTGGGATTTTCAAAGGAGAAATTAACCGGACGCAATGTCAGGGAATTGTTCGATACCATCAATCTTGAAAAATTTGAGCTGGAGTTGGAAAAATGGCGGACCGGCGTGAACAGTCAGTTTGAGATCGAAATGCTGACCCGAAGGAACCAACGCATCCCGGTTACGATTAGCGCTGTGCCAGTTTTTGATCTTCGAGAGAAATTCACCGGCAGTCGCATGGTCGTTTTTGAAATCAGCGCCTGGAAAGAATTGGAGCGAAAATTACTGGATTATTCAGCCAATCTAAAAAAGACAGTCGCAGTTCGGACGGCTGAGCTTGAAAAAACAACCGAGCAGTTGAAACAGGCAAAGACTTATTATGAGACGTTGATCTCCGGGATGCTGGATATTCTGCTGGTGATTGATAAAAAAGGGAATTGTACCTTTATCAATAATTATGGGAAAAAACTGCTGGGCTATTCTGCTAATGAATTAAAACGCTCCCGGCTGCCAGACTTTTTCACGGATCTAGATCGATTGCGAAAAGACTATGGCGATGCTATGAAAGTGGAGCTGCGTGATTTTGAAGCTGAAGTGAAAACCAGGAAGGGGCAAAAAATTCTGTGCAGTTGGAATGTCCGCTATTTATTCGATCACAAAAATCAGAATGTTGGCGCCATGTGCGTGGGGAGAGATATCACTGAATTTAAGGCGATGCAGCAAAAATTGGAAACACATTCCCAGAAGCTGGAACACCTGGTCGCCGAGCGGACCGCAGAGCTCAATGTCAATCTTGAGCAGCTTTCACAGATCCTTCAGATCGGTGAAGAAATGACGCTGGATGTCGATATTAGTAAAATTTTATCCAATATTTGTCGGGCAATAAAGAAAGTCGGCTGGAAGGTTGTGGTTCTCTCGCTCAAAAATCAGAAGCCATCATCGACACGAATTGTGGCTTATGCTGGCATTTCCAAAGCACGGATCAGAAATTTTGTGGATGATCGAAGCTTTATCTTTGAAAATCCTTTCAACTTTTTACAGGAGGAATTCAGAATCCGTCAATCGTACCTGGTTCGCAAAGCAAGTAGCAAATCGATTGGCGCACCGTTAAATAAAATTGTAACTGTTGCCAATTTGTCCTGGCAACCAGATGATGTGCTGGTCATTCCAATCCGAATTAAAGAAAAAATATTAGGATTTGTCACCATTTTTGAGCCGACCGATAAAAAATACCCTGATGAGCAGCATATCCAGATATTGGAAATTTTTGTTCATAAAGCCGCGGTGGCTATCGAAAATCGGAGATTGATTGAAGAGACAACAGCACGGACTCGTGAGATCGCGTACTCGAATAAAGCCAAATCTGAATATTTCACTCGAATGTCACATGAATTGCGTACGCCATTGAATTCAATTATTACGCTCACTGGCGTACTGCTGAAAAAAATGTCGGGCGACCTTAACTCCGAACAGTTGAAACAGGTTCAAATTATCAAACAGAATGGGGAGAATTTATTAAAACTGATTAATAATATTCTTGACATGTCCAAAATAGATGCCGGCAGAATGGAACTGAATTTCACTTATTTTTCACTGGTACAGGTTGTCACGAAAAACATTGAAGCTATTCGTCCCCTTTGCCAGCGAAAGAAGTTAAAACTGCACTTGAAGCTGGACAAAAAGCTGCCCGAGTATATTTTCAGCGACCAGGATAAAATCAGCCAGGTGATAACCAATATTCTGGGGAATGCGATTAAATTTACCGAGCGAGGAAAAATCGTTGTCACCGTCAAGCCGCGTGATCGAGGAAAGCAGCTTCATTTTGCAATCTCCGATACCGGGATCGGGATGAGTAAAGATGAAATTTCAAAAATTTTTCAATCCTATCAGCAACTGGATCGAACCGATCGAAGACGATTTGAGGGAACCGGTTTAGGGCTGTCGATTTCCAGGCAGATGTGGACGCTTTTAGGGGGAACGATTGATGTTGAAAGCAAAAAAGGAAAAGGGACGACATTTCATTTGTATCTTCCTTTGAAGAAAGAATTGGGTGAAAAAGAAAAACTGTTAGCTGAATCGATGTCGGTTCCGAATAGGGGAGAGGCATCTCAAAAAACGAGAGTTAAAAAACGTGGCTCTCGAAAAAATTTAATTTTGTTGGTGGATGATAACCAGGATAATCAATATGCAGTGAAATTTATTCTGGAAGATAAGGGTTATCGAGTCGTTTTTGCGAAGGACGGTGCAGAAGGAATCCAGAAAGCGGTGAAATTAAAACCCGACTTAATCCTGATGGACATGATGATGCCGAAGGTGGATGGCTATCAAGCAACGCAAAAGATCCGAAGCTATAAAACACTGAAAAATGTTCCAATTATTGCCATGACAGCGAAATCTCCGCAGGAAGATAAACGACAAGCGATTAAAGCCGGGTGCAATGAGTATTTGTCAAAGCCGTTTAATCTGGATGATATTTTGAAGAAAGTGGATAAATGGCTGGGGTAATTGGGTAATA
>CBFDBN010000484.1:0-3449 GCA_965603055.1 uncultured bacterium
GAAATCTATTTAACCACTTGATATTCCAGGATATACAGATTTCTCACTCCACTCCATTCCGTTCGAAATGACACCAAAATCTTAATTTTGCAGAACTCTATAATCATTTTACATATTCATAAATTCGGCGTCTTTTTATTATCAAGAATAGCAGGAATAAATCACTCACTTAATTTAAATATTGAGTATGATAAAAACAACCATTTTTTGCTCATAATTAGAAATTGAAATTCCAAATCCAACATTAGAAAGGCTTTTTTCAGAAGAGACGAAGTTTTATTGATTTATAGAATTGGTATTCAGCTTGAGTGTCATTCGAGGAAATTTTTAGGACATCTCAATCATCCTCTCCAAACTCAACAAATTCACCATCAAATGCCGCGGATGATGAAAATTCCCCACCCGATCATAATGTCTTTCAAAAGTCACTTTTCGGTCGGCATAAAGTATCCAGATGGGGAAACCGTATTTTTCTAAGGGGAATTTATCCGTGACATAGTTCCACATTCTGGCGTACCAATCTTTCGCCCACTGCGCGCCGGTTTGTTCGATAATCATCATCAACCCGATCAACACTTCTTCCTGCGCCCAGAGCGCTTTTGTTGTTTGCCAGGTATAATTGTCCACATGATCGAGATAATGAAACACACCGCCATAAACATCGTCCCAGGCAACTTCAAGATGAAATTTGAACCGTTCTGCAGCCAGATCGAAAAGTTTTTTGTCCTTTCGACGCAGCGCTTCTGCCATAACCATCCACAGACTTTCGATGGCGTGACCGGTTGCAACAAACTGGGAAAATCCACCTTCTGCCCGTGTCATATCGTGGTTCAGCACTTCGTTCATTAATTTATATTCAGGAATGTAATGTTTATTCATTAGCGCATCGACACAGCGGTCAGCAACTTTTTCCAGATCGGGATCTGATTTAATTTCGAGCATCTGGGTGATCACTCTTAACATGATCATCCAATGCCCCAGCACTCGTTCCCCTTTAAAGGGAGTCGCATCAGGACCATAATCAGCATGAAAAGCATAGCCCGGGCTGTCATATTTTCTGAGGCATTTGAACAGAATTGCTCGCGCTTTTTGCCAATAGGAATCATCGTTAATCGCCTTTGAAAACTCTGAAAGACCGTTTGCCACAAAGAGATCGCCGTAAATCCCTTTTGATGGTCCCCCCAGCGGCTTGCCTTCACGGGTGAATTCTTCGGGGAACAGGGTATCCCCAACTGGCTCATTTTTCAGGATAAATTCAATGGACTTTCTGGCGATCTCTAAATATTTTTCCTCTTTGACAATTTTGTTGTAAAGAAACGAATAAACCCAAATGCCCCTGCCTTCGTACCATGTCGTTTTCTTCTGGGTGATATTTGTGCCATCCCGATCGGTATTGCACATGAATCCGCCATATTCGTGATCGATGACGTGCTTTTCAAGGAATGGAAGATAATCTTCAAATAAGTAATAGCGATGGCGCTCTCGAAGCTCCTGGAGGGTGAGTCCAGCGAGTTTGCCATTTTGATCGGTAACAGATAGAATTTTTGTGGTGGAATCATTTTTGTTTTCTCCGCAGCCGTTTATTCCCATTAGTAATGCGGCTGTTCCTGCTACTGAGCCGGCTAAAAAATCGCGACGTCTCATTTTCTTTGCTCCCTAACTCTGGCAAAAAAGTGACGAATTGGTTTGTGCAGGAAAAGTAACACAAATCTTCATTAGTCCTTAAAAAGTGAACTTCTTGCACAATTTTCTTTGTTCAATATTTGTTATAACTAATTCTGCTCAAACCATTGATCTTTTGTTTCCGGTTCTAAATGTCTTATAAAAAAATCCAATTGTTTCTGGCGTGCCTGACTGTACCTAATACCATGTGCCTGCCCGGGATAGATAAACCAGTCAAACCTCTTCCCGGCTTTTAGGAGCGCATCAACCAACTGCATAACTTGTGTCGGATGCACGTTATCATCGACAGCTCCATGTTGAATTAGTAGCTTACCTTCTAAATTATCCACATAATTTAATGGATTTGCTTTTTCGTAACCATCAACATTGTACTGTGGTAAGCCCATATATCTCTCGGTATAAATCGTATCATAATTTCTCCAATCCACGCCGGGAGAGCCAGCAGCTCCCACGTGAAAATGTTCCGGTGCCTTGAGAAGTGCCATAATAGACATATAACCGCCATAAGATCCACCAAAAATACCAACCCTATTGCTATCAACATAAGACCGTTGAGTTAAATATTTTATCGATGCGACAAGATCATCGAGATCAACCTGCCCCAGTTTCAGATATGACGAGGTTTCAAACTCTTTACCTCTATTAAGCAATCCTCTGTTATCGATCCTTACTACCAAAAAGCCTAATTGTGAAAACTGTTGTCTAAAATCAAGGGAATAATAGCGATTTGTTATTTCTTTGGTACTGGGCCCACAATAGACAGAATAAATAACCGGGTATTTTTTATTTTTATCAAAATTTGCCGGCTTATAAAGTAAGCCATCAAGATCATATTTACCATCGGCTGACTTAAAGACAAAATGCTCTGGTTTTATTAAAGTTAACTCGTTCAATTCATCGGTAACCACGGACTTTCCCAACTGTTTTACGAGGGTACCATCTCCTTTGTAAATATTGAATTCAGGCGGATTATCAAAAGATGAATACCGGTCAGAAAAATATTTTCCTCCCTTTGAAACACTCACCGCATGAGTACCCGGTTTTGTTGTTAGTTTTTGTAATTTTTTACCATCAAATTTCACCCGGTACAGGTGCCGCTCCATCCCCCTATTTCCAAATGCTGAAAAATAGATCAGCTTGTTTTCCATATCAACCGCCTGTATGCTCTGTACCGGTAATTTTGCTTTGGTTACCGGTCTGATTAATTTCCCAGTCAGATCATATAAATATATTTCTCTCCATCCGCTTCTTTCTGAAGTTCGTAAAAAATGTTTATTATCTGGCAGAAAATAAATCTCATTTCCTGCCTGCATAAATCCCAAACCTTCAGTTAAATAACAGGATTCCACTTCCTGAAATAAGACTCCAGATTTTCCAGAATTGGGATCAGCGGAAAGAATCTCCACTTTGTTTTGAAGCCGGTTCATCCTCTTAATTGTGAATGTCTTACCATCAAAAGACCACCGCCCATTGTAGAGATAGATATTTTGCTCGATACCGGTATCAACCTGGGTTCTCTTTTTTGTTTCGATGTCTATAACAAAAATCCGTACAATTGGATTATTTTCCCCGACCCGGGGGAAGCTTTGCATTTCAAGTTCAAAATCATATTTTTCATCATGGAAAACAGGAAATTTTCTTACCGGGCTTTCATCAAACTGCATGAAAGCAATTTTATCAGAATTCGGAGACCACCAAAAACAAGAAAACTGACCAAACTCTTCAGCATAAACCCAGTCCGGGTACCCGTTGCGCAGATCACTATG
>CBFDBN010000485.1:0-3443 GCA_965603055.1 uncultured bacterium
AGGTTGGTTTTTGATTTCGACATATTCTCCCTCATAATTGGAGCTTACTGATTCCATCGCTCCGAGCGATGGAATCAGTTTCATGTTTTTACGTCCAATTAACTTTATTTTAAATCTCGCCGTCTTTCCTCAAGTTCGTCCAGATTCCTGGGCCAGTCAGATTTCAACAATCGAGATAGCGACCGATCTGCCAACAGCTTTCCACCAGTCTGGCACCTGGGACAATAATTGGTTTCATTTTCAGCATAGCGGATTCGCTGGACGGCTGTCCCGCAGGTGGGACAGGGCTTGCCAAAGCGGCCATGCACAGCCATCTCTGGTCGAAAAGCCGTGACTTTCCCCGGGAATCCATCTCCAGTTTCGCTCCGAAATCGTTCCGTCCATTCAATGAGTGTTTCTTTTATTGCCTGGAATAATTTCTCAATTTGCTCATCAGTCATTTTTTGGGTGAGCAGCACTGGCGATAGTCCTGCCCGGTGGAGAATTTCATCGGACTAAGCATTGCCAATGCCGCTGAATAATCGTGGATCTGTAAGTGTCCGTTTCAGCGTGTGATTTTCTCGAAGGAGTCGTCTTTTGAAATCCAACAATGAGGCATCAAATATTTCTAATCCACCCTGGTCGAATGTTGAAAGCTCAAACTCCCCTTTTATCAAGTGTAACGAAGCCCGCTTTTTTGTCCCGGCTTCCGTCAGTAATAATGTTCCATTGGGAAAATCAAAAGCGGCTAATCCAATTTTAGCCGGAATTTTACTCGCATTTTCCCGCCAAAGCAGCCGACCGGCAATCATTAAATGCAATACTAAAAATAGCTCATCCTCAAAAACAAATACAATTCGTTTGCCGATCCGCACAAAATTAACGACAATTTTATTGTTGAGTGTATCAATCGGTGGATCAAAAGTTCGCAGCAGAAAAGGACTGGCAATTCGGACATTTTGTACAGAGCGTCCTTGAAGCAGTTCATTCAGACGTTCAATGTAAATGAGGATGTCAGGATATTCGGGCAGAGGAATTTTCCTTTCAGCTTATTTGTAATTATTGAAAATATACTAAAATTGCAACAGGTTTTCAACCTATTTTTTAGTGTAGTAGAAAATTAGTTAGAAATTTAGCATGGTCCTGGACCAGCATTTCTTCATCCTGGCTGTCCATAGCAACGACTTCCACATGAACGTAAATTATTTGCTGACATGAAGCTAAAATTTTGAGTATCGTCTCAAGATTAACAATTGAATCTTTTGCCTTACAACTGGTTAAAATTGCCCCATAATCCTTCCAGATAAACCGCATACCTTTAAAATGACAACTGACAATTTTGTCCTTAAATTCCTTCAAAAACTCGATCACATCTTCAAATAGTGGCAGAAAATTCCCGGTATCTAAATTGATTTTCAGAAAAGGAGAATCAATGGCATCGAAAAAATTATGGAAATCAGCGATAGTAAAATCAATATGATTTTCAAGAGCAATCGTAATCCCGGCTTTCTCAGCCAGTTCCACGACTCTTTTTAGATTATTTCGAGCGGCGCTTGAATGCCAATACCCAGCTCGATTTCTGCCATACCATGAAATCGCAGACGATCGGCGCCAATGAATTTGGAGACTTCAAGCTGGGTTTGAGCCATTTTCAGCATGTAATCCCGATCCGAACCTTGAGCTAATAATGGGGCGAAACCGGAAATGGAATTTTTAATCCCTTTCTCCCGCCCGATTTTGTCCAGAAGTTTTACCTGCTCCCAATCGACTTTGCCAGGCTCATGGCAGGGGAAGTGGCACCATTCGACTGATTTCAAATTTAGCTCATCGGCTCGTTCCATGAAGCGTTCATTGGTTATTTTTCCTTCAGGAAATGAGAGGTGGTAGGAATAGCTCATTATACCAGGGATGATGGGCATTATTTTTCCTTTCTATAGGACAAATTATCAATTTGTTTTACATCTACTGGTCTAAATTCATTATCTGATTTCATCGCAGCCAGGTAAGTTTTAACCGTTTCAATGTTATCCCTGCCGCTGCAAATTGGCTCACGATCTTCATCGATCGCATTGATCAATGCGACCATGGGCCAGAGATGTCCATCACGGATCGAAGCGGTCCAGAGGTAGTTGGTCGGGTCCTGTTCCTTGCTCAATCGTTTTGACCAATCGAAACTGGCTTCAATACCGCCGCGCACCCGGGAAGCAAAACTCAAGCCCGAAATCATGTCTCCAACTGCGGTACCTTCCGTGCCTTCGACTCGAAAGGTCATACCCGAAAAGGGCAAATTGAAAAATCGAGTCGCCTGGTTCAAAGAAAAAGATCCGACAATTCCAGACTCAAATTTTGCAGTGGCTGAGACAGCCATTTTACTCTTAAAATGCTCATTTCCTGTTTTAGTTCCCCAGGCGAAAATACTGGATGGCGTTTCGTCCCTGGCAAACCACCTGACCAGGTCAAAATAGTGGGCGCCCCATTCGACAAAAATGTGATCGGTTAATTCAGCATGCCACCGAGTGACCGGATCATTGAAATAAGACGAATCCTGATCACCGTGGAGGCGCAGTTCGATGTAAAAGACATCTCCGAGAAATCCTTTCATGGTCAATTCCCGGGTAACAGCGCAGGGATAGTACCAGCGAGTGGGCTGGTGAATGGCAAATTTAACACCCATATATTCAGCAGCCTCAACTATTTCCAGCGCATCAGCGATAGAACGGGCAAACGGTTTCTCGCTAAGCACGTGTTTGCCTGATTTTAGCGCATCCAGTGTAATCTGTTTTCGAGGAAAAGTGTTGGTACAAATATCGACAATATCGATGTCTTTTTGATCTAATAACTGATGATAATCCAGGTAAGCTTGTTCGATTCCATACAACTTTCGAGCCTGATCCAGGGCATCTTGATTGATATCTGCCACAGCCACAACATTAAGCCCAGCATATTGGTAAGTAGGAATTTGACGACGTAAAGCGATTCGACCTGTTCCGATGATACCGATCTTGTAGTCTTTTTTGTTTTTGAATATTGGAAGATAATCCAGTTCAGGGAGGATTGTTTTTGAAACATTTTCCATTTTCAGGTTCCTTTTCTTCAATGACCCAAATGTTTCGAATTTTAGGCTTTGAGAATTGAAATTTATTTGTCATTTAGAGATTGTAATCTGGAATTTAAACGTTATGTGATCCGTTGGAAACAATTTTTTTCGCCACTTCAACAACAGGCGCAGTCCAGATCGAATCCCTTTTTCGATGCAAATAATTCAAGAGCATCTTAAAATCATAACTTCCGTTGGTCAATCGCTCACCATCTATCTCATGAAAGATCAAAATGATCCAAAGCCCTCTATGCGTCAGTTCTTCAACCAGCCCGATCATCTCAAATCCACTCATTCTCTCAACCGAAATACCCCAAACACATGAAAGATCAACAATACCAGGAGAATTGCCAAATCCATATTCACC
>CBFDBN010000486.1:0-3437 GCA_965603055.1 uncultured bacterium
CTGAATCCAGCAAAATTCTTTTGGGAGCGGGATTTGTCCTTATTTTTACCGTGCCAATGGTGCGAATTTATATAAATTCTGGAATCAACGCGATTGGTTTGCCCAGCATGCCTGTCGCTATGGCACAATGGGTCGCTGTAAATGTTGGAAAAATCTGGCCCCTGTTTGCGCCTTCAATCGGTGCCATGGGTGCTTTTATCGCCGGCAGCAACACCGTCAGCAATCTCATGTTCAGCCTGTTTCAATTTAGCGTGGCAGAACGATTGATGATTTGCGGCAGTATGGTGGTGGCGCTTCAGGCTGTCGGCGCTGCGGCGGGAAATATGATCGCCATACATAATGTCGTTGCTGCTTCGGCAACGGTTGGTTTGCTGGGGAAGGAGGGAGCAACGCTGCGAAAGACAATTTTACCGACGATTTATTATGTGTTGGTTGTGGGAATATTGGGATTATTAGCGATCTATGGATTGGGAGTCTCTGATCCGTTTTGATTTCGTAACGAGTTGAGCGTAGGGTATGGGGCGTAGAGAGTAGCGTGTGCAGCGTTTTTTATTTCAATTTCCAAACTAAACGCGCCACGCTCTACGCCCAACACATTGTTGTTTCCCAACTGATGAAAATTCTACAAGGGATTTTTAATTTTAGCTTGACAATTCTACTTTGAAATAGTATATTTATTAAAAAAAATTGAAAATTGAAATGATGGCGATTTAAAAAAATATATCCAAAGACGCAAAAGACAAAATCCAGCATTTTCAAAGGAAAAATAGATTGGATTCTCATTTGTATGATTTGATGAAATCTCCTCGTTTAATTTATTTGGTCTTTCTTTCAGCAATTATTATATGGTGTTCGCTCATCCTCGTTGCTCCGCTTCTCGCCAAATTCGAACACCGATTTAGTGCCGGCTTAATCTACCTGTTTTTTTCAAAAATTTGCCATCAAATCCCGGAGAGGTCGTTTTTCATTTTTGGAAAACAATTAGCAGTTTGTTCCCGATGTACCGGGTTGTATTTTGGATTTCTTTTAGGCGCAATTCTTTATCCTTTGATTTATAAATTGAATCGTATCAGGATTCTTTCTCGAAAATATCTTTTCATAGCAGTAATTCCAATAACTATCGACATTTTAATCAGGATATTTCAAATAGCAGAAAATACATTTACTTCTCGCTTGATTACTGGATTGATTTTAGGGACAACTACAATTATATTTGTCGTCCCGGGAATTTTATCTCTGAAAATTAAAAAAGAGCGCCACTGATCTTTAAACCACACCGGTAATTTTTTCGGATTTACCTGTGGGCTTTTTCAATGCGTAAGAACGCATCTCCGCCAAGGTGGATGATCTGTGGGCGATAGCTTAATAATTTAATAAATCGAATACAAAAGGAGAAAATCATGGAGGAAAGACCTGACAAACTGCGACCGGCACTAATTGGAGGTGCGCTTATTGGGATTATCTCAGCTATCCCGGTAATTAATTGGATTAACTGTTTTTGTTGTGCCGGAGTCATTATTGGCGGTATCTTAGCGGTTCATTTATACAATAAAAATCTCGCGGGACTTGAGCTGACTTCTTCGGATGGGGTGACCCTCGGATTGATGGCTGGCGCCTCTGGTGCTCTCATCAGTACCGTTTTAACGTCAATGATCACTGGCGGTGTAAAGCGCCAGATCGATAGAGTTTTAGAATACTCTTCTGAAATGCCCCCGGAAGTTGAAGACGCTCTGCTCCGTGTTCAAGAAATGGGCGGCGAAATGTTTTTTGTTATTATTGGCTTAATTTTTTCGTTGGTTATTTTTTCAATTTTTGGTATAATCGGTGGGCTGATTGCGGTTTCAGTTTTTAAGAAAAAGCAGTTGCCAAAATGAAAAAATACATCTTAAAAATCAAAGACTGGCCCGAGCATGAGCGTCCCCGGGAACGATTGATCAAATATGGCGCCGATAAACTCCAGGATGCTGAACTTTTGGCAATCATTTTACGAACCGGCGGCATGGAGGATACCGTTATCGATCTCGCCAGAATTTTGTTGAATAAATTCGATAATTTTAGGGGATTGGATGCTAAATCAATCGGTGAATTATGCGAGATTAATGGGATCGGTCCCGCCAAAGCCGCCCAGATCAAAGCTGCGCTTGAAATCGGAAAACGTATGGCAGCGGAACAGGTGAAAGTCAAAGAACGAATTGATTCCTGTAAAGATGTCTACAAACTGATTGGAACTTATATGCGGGATTTGAATCGAGAGGAGTTTAAAATTATCCTGCTGACATCCCGCAATAATCTTATCCTGGAACGGACTATATTTGAAGGCAGCTTAACTGAGAGTATCGTCAATGCCCGAGAAATCGTGAAAGAAGCCTTAAATAACTCTGCGGCAGGAATCGTGTTCGTGCACAACCACCCCAGCGGTGATCCAACACCGAGTACAGAGGATAAACATCTCACACAAAAATTGATTAAAGCGTGCAGATTGGTGGGAATTAGAGCATGCGACCATATTATTATTGGTAAGGATGGATATTTTAGTTTTGTGGAAAATGGGTTGATGTAGAATATAGCATGTTAATAAAATCAAAATAAATCTCTATTTTTAATATGAACCAATATGAATAAAGAATTATCGGAGGGATGAATGTTTAAAAATAAACCAGGTTATTTTTTTTTCCTTATTCTATTTTCACTAATCATGATTCAACCAGCTTTTGCCAAGCGCCCCCTCTCAATAACCGACTTCTACAAAATCAAAACCGCCAAAACGCCAAAGATATCCCCTGACGGAAAATCTGTTCTGTTTGTCATCAATCATAAGGATTCAGCCTCGAATAGCTATCGCAATCAAATCTGGATCACGCCTCTTGAAGGGGGGAAGCAGGAACAGTTGACTTATGTGGGAACTTCGAATCATTCACCTGCCTGGTCGCCTGATGGAAAGCTGATGGCTTATCTTTCCAATGCCATGGGGAGCTCGCAAATCTGGTTGATGAATCTTGAAACCAGGGACACGCAGCAGTTGACCGATCTGCCAGAGGGCGCCTGGCAGCCGGTGTGGTCGCCTGATGGGAACAAGATCGCTTTTCTTTCGGAAACAAAATTTGAGGATAGAAATCCCCGGGGATTGTATGACATCAAGATTTATACTCATCTCCGTTATCGCTGGTGGTACGATAATAATCGCTATGATGAGGGTTGGCGGGCACATATTTTTATCATCGATCTGGCAACGCAGGAAATTAAACAGTTGACCGACGGTGACTGGTTTGATGATGAAATCTGTTTTTCACCTGATGGGAAATCGATCGCCTTTGTCTCCAATCGGACGGAAGATCGGGAGAATAATATCGATACGGATATTTGGACCGTCTCAGTGGAAAGCGGAACCGTGGAAATGGTATTTGATAATACTGGACCAGATTATTCACCTGAATGGT
>CBFDBN010000487.1:0-3417 GCA_965603055.1 uncultured bacterium
CAAAAAATTTATGAGAAATATTCGAAGTTGTGTAAATTTGTTGAGAATGAATTTACGTATTCGGAATGATCGAGTGGTAGATTGATGGATTGGTGGAGTGTTGGAGTATTGGATTTTTGGAGTAATGGATCAGGGGAAGATTGGATGGATTTCTTTTCCATCACTCCAATACTCCAGTATTCCATTTTTCCGTTCTTCCACTATTCCCGATTTAAAATATGAATAAAATTGAATCCTGAAATTGTAAGCAGAATTTAGCAAGCCAGCATGAGCAAATTTGACGAAATCAAACACCAGGTTTATGAATGCAACATGGAGTTGCCCCGACAGGGATTGATTATTTACACTTTCGGTAATGCCAGCGGGATTGATCGAAACGATGGAGTTGTTGCTATTAAACCAAGCGGTATCAACTATGATGTGCTCAAACCAGAGGATATCGTAATTGTTGATCTGGATGGGAAAGTCGTTGAGGGTTCATTAAATCCATCCTCTGATACTAAAACCCACTTGCTTTTGTATAATCATTTTCCAAAAATTGGCGGCATTGTGCATACCCACTCGACCTATGCCGTAGCCTGGTCCCAGGCTGCTAAAACAATCCCGATTTTAGGAACGACTCATGCGGATCATCTCCATTTGGATATTCCCTGCACCGATTTCATGTCAGAAAACATGATTCAAGGCGATTATGAAGTAGAAACAGGCAACCAGATCATTAAGACATTTAAGGATATTTCCTATCAGGAAGTTGAAATGGTTCTCGTCGCTGGGCATGGACCATTTACCTGGGGAAAAACGCCAGAAAAGGCAGTTTACAATAGTGTTGTACTCGAAGAATTGGCAAAAATGGCGATTTTGACTTTGCAAATAAATCCAGATGTTTCAACATTGGATGAAACTCTGATTCAAAAACATTACCAACGAAAACATGGCTCAAATGCATACTATGGTCAAATTCCAAAACTCAAATAATAAAATCAAAATAAATATCAATAAATCAAATATTAAATCCCAAACAATGCATTTTGACGGGTGGACATTTTGAATTGAAAGTTGTTGGTTATTTGATTTTGTTGTTTGAATTTTTTCTCAATATCACATTGTCAAAACCAATTATGGAGGGAGAAAAAACATGGGATCAACATTAGGATGGATTGATCTAACAGTTGTTGCGTGTTACTTTCTGGTTATCCTGGGATTGGCGTGGTGGGTGATTAAACAGCGGCAGGATACGACAACCGATTATTTTTTGGCTGGTCGTCATCTAGGCTGGTTTATTGTTGGAGCGTCTATTTTTGCGTCAAACATCGGTTCTGAACATTTAGTAGGACTGGCTGGCTCTGGTGCTACCGATGGCGTGGCAATGGCGCATTATGAGTTGCACGCCTGGTGTCTGCTGGTGCTTGGCTGGGTCATGGTTCCTTTTTATATGCGCTCAAAAGTTTTCACCATGCCCGAGTTTTTGGAGCGACGGTTTTCACCCACGGCACGGACTGTTCTTTCGGTGATTTCGCTAGTTGCCTATGTGCTCACCAAAATTGCTGTCGGCATTTTTGCTGGCGGAGTTGTATTCAGTGTACTTTTACCTGATATTAATTTCATGGGACTGGACAGCTTCTGGATCGGCTCGTTCCTGGTGATTGTCCTGACAGGTATTTATACTATTCTCGGCGGCTTGCGTGCAGTGGCTTATACAGAGGCATTGCAGACCGTCGTTTTGGTTTTTGGTTCGATTCTGGTGACATTCTATGGATTGGTTCATCTCGGCGGTGATGTACATCTTAGCAAAGAGGAAATTTCGATTATTTTGCTTATTATTCTTCTCTTAATCAGTGTAATGTTTTTGGGAAGAGTTGCATTTAAGGCATACCGTAAACAGCAATTCATAGGCGTTATATCATTTTCTGTTTTAATTCTTTTGTTATTTTACGTTTTGAGTTATGTTTTTGGATATTTTAAAGCCATTGGAGGTGCTGGCATTTTCACGGGATGGAATGAATTGCGGAATATATGTGGCTCCGAGATGTTTAATCTTTGGAAACCACTAGTGCCATCAGGACTTGACGGTACCTGGGCGCCTGTTCGAGAGGCTGGTCGCATGGCGTGGTATTTCAACGATAATTATCCCTGGTTGGGTATGTTGTTCTGTGCTCCCATTATTGGCTTGTGGTACTGGTGCACCGACCAATATATTGTTCAGCGTGCTTTGGGCGCTCCTGGTGAGCGAGAAGCCCGTCGCGGTTCCATCTGGGCATCCTATTTGAAGCTGCTGCCAGTGTTCATTTTCATTATTCCTGGCATGATCTGTTTCGCCCTGGCAAAAAGCGGAAATATCGCAGCGATCCAACAGGTGTTTTTTGATGCGCAGGGTCAATTGTTGCGGGATCGAGCGCAAGAAGCCTTTCCGTTGTTGGTGGCGAATGTACTACCAGTAGGCGTTCGAGGTATTGTCGTAGCAGGTTTATTAGCTGCACTTATGAGCTCGCTGGCTGGTGTATTTAATGCATCATCAACATTATTTACTATGGACTTCTATTCCCGACTCAAACCCAAATCGACCCAGCATCACCTTGTTTGGGTTGGCAGAGTCGCTACTACTGTTATGGTTCTAATTGGATTGATGTGGATTCCAGTAATCCGTGGTGGCAAGGGACTCTACGATTATTTGCAAGGGGTGCAATCATATTTAGCACCACCGATTTTTGTGGTATTCTTTTTCGGTGTTTTTATGAAACGACTGAATACCAAAGGATGTCTGGCTGCCCTGGTCACAGGCTTCATCATGGGATTGTTTCGATTAGCCGTCGATACGCCTGTAAAATTGATTGAAAGTTTTAATTATAACCAGGGATCTTTCCTCTGGGTGGTTAATAATATTTTCTTTCAATATTATAGCTTGTTGATTTTTCTAGTGTGTGTGGTGGTGATGATTGTGGTGAGCTATATGACCAAAGAACCTGCCTATGAAAAAATCAGCGGTTTAACTTTTTCAACCCTGACCACTGAACATCGCAAGCAATCCAGGGCAAGCTGGAATTATAAGGATGTGATGCATTCGATTATCGTGCTGGGACTAATTATAGCGGCGTATTTATATTTTACGGGATAATTTTTTTACGTAAAATGTGAGAGATGAAAAGTAAATAGTAAAACGTGAGTAATGAGCGTCAGACGTGGGAATTAAAACGTGATAGGTGAGATCTCAAAACATTCAAATAATTATATTACGCCTTACATCCCACATTTCACGTCTGACGTTTCACATTAATCTTAATAGAAACTGTTGAAAATCAGACAAGATTGAAAAGGAGAATAGATGAACTGTTTTAAATTAGCCATTGTTTTTCTTTCATATCTATTCATTTGTATCAGTCTAATAGAATGCTCAAAAAAGGAAACCTTAAAAATGAAAAT
>CBFDBN010000488.1:0-3392 GCA_965603055.1 uncultured bacterium
AAGAAAGGGGATGAGTGGGAGCGAAAAAAACGTAGTTCAAAACGAAAAAGATCAAGCTACGATTTTAATGATGAACCATTCATGTTTCGATACAACCGGGTTGAGGGACTATTTTTAGGATTGCGGCTCGATCGTGATGACTGGCGGGAAAAAAGTAGCTGGTTTGATCTTTATGGACACGCTGGTTATGGATTTTCTAGAAAGCATGGCTGTTATCAAATAGGAATAGAGCGCAGCTTTTTGGGAAAGTGGGGACCCATCCTCGGCATTGAAGCTCACGACGTTGTTCATACCGAGGATGAATGGATTATCCCTACATTTGAAAATTCGTTGGCGGCTATATTTTTAAGAGAGGACTTTCAGGATTATTACCGAAGGGAAGGTTTTTCAGCTTATCTATCACATGATATTTCTGAATACCTGACTTTGACTGGTGAATTCCGCAAAGATCATCATTACAATTTAAAAAGAGAAACCAACTGGTCGATTTTTGGGGGAGATAAAAAGTTTCGCGAGAATCCATTAATCGATGAAATTGAATTCAAAAGTGCCGTAGCTACGTTAACTTTCGATACTCGAAATAACTATAAATATCCAGACCAGGGTTGGTATGTTAATTTGATTGGCGAATTTGCCCGTCAGGATTTCAATGAAAACAATGTTGATTTTGATCGATTCATTGTTGATATTCGTCGCTATCAACCAATTACTTATGGCGAGAATTTGGACTTTCGTCTCCGGGCTGGTTCATCGCGTGGAGATTTACCTGCCCAGCTTCAATTTGACCTGGGAGGTTTATCAACAGTCAGAGGCTATAATTTCAAAGAGTTTGCTAATGATAGCATTAATCAAACTAATCGTATGCTGTTGGGGAATATCGAGTATCGAATTCATGGGCGTAGAAATCCGTTGAACAGCATCATGGGAGGCGACCTCAGCTTGATCCTGTTCGCGGATGCCGGGTATGTATGGGGAGTGGCAGATACGGTAGAAGCGAATGATGGATTCGATCGTCTTGATTGGGAAGATTTGTATACTTCCCTTGGTTTTGGAATCGGTAATCGAGACGGAAATGTTCGGCTTAATTTTGCCAAACGGATGGATATAAAAGGCGAGCCGATTGTTGTAACGTTCAGGATTAATCGACCATTCTGAGACAAACTAACTGTTGAAGTTTTGTTTTGAATTTTTAAGGAAATAGGAGTCTTGATTAAATCGTAAAAGTTGAACGTGGAGCCTGAAGCGTAGGGAGTATGAGATTTTACTCTCTACGCTTTGCTTATGGTTTTATTTTTAATTTAACTAACGATTTTTAATTCGCATAATTCGCTAAATTCGCGGCTAAAAAAAGCAACAAAATCACATCTCACCTCGTAATCAAGTGTGCTAAAATAAATAATCAAAAAAAATCTCTTGACATCCATCAAAAAATTTAGTTAATTATTTTAGTAAAAATTAACAATATGTTCTTTAAAATAATGAACGAAAGGTAATCATTAAAAACGATGGATGTCTTAATTATTGGTGGAACAAGGTTTCTCGGTTTACACTTAACCGAGGCATTATTACGCGGCAATCAAAAAGTAACACTTTTCAATCGCGGAACCAGGCGTAACCAATTTCCATTCTATGAAGATGTGGAATGGTTAATCGGTGATCGCCACGATGAGGAAAAATTCCGTTCGTCCTTTCACGATCGTCATTTTGATGTCGTTATTGATACCTGTGCCTTCTTCCCGGAGGATGTCGAATTGGTCGTTGAAGTGTTCAGGGATAACATTGGAAAATATATTTTTACCAGCAGCATGGCAGTAGCTCATACCAAGGAGTATGATGAACGGTTTATTTTACCAATTCCCAATCGACGGCTTTTTGATACAATCGCTCAAAATAATTATGCTTATAACAAATCGCTTATTGAAGAGTACCTGGTCGATCAGTTTGATAAGACCGGTTTCCCTTTTGTGAGCATAAGACCGACCGAGATTAATGGACCGGGGGAAATCCGTGAATGGTACTACATCGACCGCATTAAAAATGGCCGGCATAAGATATTAATTCCCGGCTCAGGGGAAAATCTAATTCAACCGGGTTATGTTGACGATATTGTTCAGGTGTTTTTATTGGCAATTGTTAAGGAAAATGTAATCGGGGAATGTTATAACGTTGCCGGGGATGAAATCATAAGCCTTAATGATTTTATCAAATTAGTGGCAGAGGCTTTGGGCGAGCGGATCAAGATTGTAAATATACCTTATCATATTTTTCGGCAATTGGTTCCAACAAAATACTTTTTTCCATATTGCCACCGACATTCATTTATCGTGGATCTTTCGAAGACAAAAAATGAGCTGGGTTATCAGCCAGAGTTAAATGTCAAGGATGGAATCCGAAAAAGCTATGAAAATTGGCCTGTAATTTATAATAAAAAAGTGACACCATTTAATCCCTCCGGTGAATTTGAATTTATCAGCTATGACCTGGAAGATGTTTTGATCTCGGTTTGGGAGAAAGAGATGCCGGCAACTTATGAAAGAGTTCATAGCGAGTTGTTGAAGCGAGGAATGCTTATTTGATACCTGGTTGCTGGATACTTGATGCTGGATGCTCGATACTGGATGCTTGATGTTGGATACTTGATACCGGGTACTTAGTTTTTGAAACTCGATTTTCGTGGCGTTGGTTGCACAATATTTATGGTATCCATAGAGTAGAACCATTCACCGAAAGAAAAATAACCGATTGGAAAATTTAATCGAGGTTCGCTGAATCATGAAAAGAAAAAACTTTTTACTGTCCCTGTTTATCTTCTCTACTTTCTATGTAACCATTAGTTCGATCAGCTATGCGGCAAAGCTTGAAAAAATAGAAAAAACTTTCACTGTTAACAAACAGGAAGTCTTATCTGTTTCTTTAAATATTGATGCCGGGGAGATTTCTGTTCATAAAAATGACAAACCAGACAAGATATTTATTTCCGTTCAATATGATGACCGGTCAGATGAAGTTGATATCGAATACGACCAAAGAAAAAATGAGCTTTTTCTTGCAATCGATCGGGATAAGTGGTTTAAATCATGGGATGATCATCGAGCTCCCAAATTAGAGGTTCTGTTGCCTTTTGATGTGGAGATTGAATTGCGGAGCAAAATCAAAGCCGGTGAAATCAATTTTGAATTAGGATCATTAAAGTTAAAAGATTTTCAATTGCGAAATTTTGCCGGGGAGGTTGAAGTCGATTTTTCGGAGCCAAATCAAATTGAAATGGAGTTTCTGGACATAAATGTCAAAGTTGGAGAAACAACGCTGCGCCGGTTAAGTAATGCTCGATTTCGCAATGCAAAAATCAATGGCGGTATTGGCGAGTTAAGTGTCGATTTTTCAGGTGATGG
>CBFDBN010000489.1:0-3388 GCA_965603055.1 uncultured bacterium
TGAGCCTAAACCAAATGGAGCATATACACTTATTCCAAAGCTCATTTTTTCAGTGCCATAAACAAAACCGGCAGCCGGAATTGGGAATGTTTTTGGCTCATTCTCAATTTCCCCAGTCCGATAAACACTAAAAGGCGGAACATTTTGACCTAACATATATTTTGCGCCAGGCATTACTAATTCAAAACTACCACCGATATGAAATCCTTTAATCTGTGCGATACCAGCAGGATTCCAGTACATGGCACTCCAATCGCTGGCAATTGCTCTATAATTTCCGCCCAGGGCTGTTGCCCGGGCACCAATTCCTGTTAATCCGACACCAGAAGCAAAAACAGAACCAGTAATCAGCATAACAATAAGAACAGTTCCGAAGGATGTGAATCGTTTCATTTTTTTACCTCCCTAAAGTGAAGTTTTTTTGGTTAATTATAGCTTTCAGTTCAGACAGCGACTTCTAATCTTAGTTCCAGAATTTAATTTTTGAAACTATCACCTCCCTCTTGAATTAGGAGTTGGTGGATTGACTGATTTTGTGATTATTGATTTCTTGGGTTGTGAGACGTGAAACGTGAGACGCAGACGTCAGTAACCAGTCTGTTCCATATTCCATGTCTCACATTTCACTTTTCGCGTTTCACATCTCACATCTCACTTTTCACACCATTACAGCTCCCGACTCACCGTAAACACGTAATTTCTCGGCGGTCCAATATTCCGCTCAATTTGCCAGTAACTATACTGGAACATGTTGTTAACATTAAATGAAAAATTAAATCCTAACAGCTCCGTTGAAATTCTCCCATCCCATAATTTTTGTGCGACCCGATCGTCATTTGGGTACACCTTAACGCGTTCCAACCGACTGATATATCGAAAATCAACACCAGCTTCAAAAATGGAATAAGTCAAAGTTAGGCCGGATGTCCACAAGTGACGCGGTCGATAGGCTAAGGTTTCTCCAGTATCTCGATCTTCAGGATCCATGTAAGTATATCCCATGTTGAAAGCAAGAAAACGTTTCCACAAGCTTCCCTGCGCAGAGATCTCAAGACCTCGAATTCTGGCGTTGGAAACGTTGGTAAACTGTACAGTTTGGTAGATATCCGGCTCGGGCTCGATAAAATTTTTATAATCGCTATGGAAAAGTGCCAGGTCAATTATCAATTTATCCGACAGTATTTGATTGATGCCAAATTCATAAGACCAGGCGCTTTCGGCTTTGAGATAGGGATTTCTAATCACCTTAAATCCTGCTGTAAATGTTTCGGTGAACATTTCGGCTAACGTCGGAGCCCGGAATCCCCTGCCAATTGATGCACGGATAGTTGTTGCAATACCGGGTCGAAAATTCAAGCCAAGTTTGGGATTAAACTGTTTATCTTCAACACCGGTATCCACGTAGTGATAATCAAATCGCCCCCCAAGCGTAAGTGAGAAGGTACGATGCAATCGTAATTCATCCTGAAAATAGCCAGCTAGAGTATAGGCATTATGGTTACCCCAGACCAGTGACCGGGTGTAGTCATAAATTCCTTCTGCGCCGGCGGTAATCGTGTGAAATTTATTGGGTAGATAATCTGCCTGAATTTCTACTCCCAATTTTTTCGCTTTGGAGTGATCTTGATTATCATGATGATAATGTTGAAAATTATTGGCAAAATAAGAAGTTCTAATTTTGTAAGTAAATTTAGAGTTTATTAGTTGACGATAAACCCCGTTCAGGCTAAATTTATTGGAATTTACCCAATCGCCCACAGATGGGATCGGCATCTGGAAAACATCATGTTGATTGCGCCACAGGAAAATTTCACCATAGTCGCCAGATGACCAATTGCTTTGTAGCGTAAATGTTGACTGAGAATTAAATTTATAAATTAATTTCCCCAACAGGTTGTAGTAGCCATAAAAACCATTTTGCTGGTACCCGGTAGATTCTTTTCTGCCACCTGAGACAAGCATGCTGACATTATTCCAGGTTTGTGAATGAGTAATGTCAAACTGGTTAAAATTAAGCCGACGATCGGTCCATTTCCATTCAGGAAAGTAAGGACTGTCATAAAATCCTAAAGAGTATTGAATGTGGGTAGCAGGTTTGGGAGCTGGCTCTTTGGTAATAATATTGATAACACCGCCCAGTGCATGCGATCCATACAACGCTGACCCGGCTCCTTTAACGATTTCTACACGTTCAATTTGAGATAATGGAACAATATCCCATTTGATATCGCCGCTATCACCGGGCATCATGGGTATACCATCTACGAGGAAAAGAACGCGACTTCCGGCTCCAAGACTGAAGCCTGATGATCCGCGAATGTTCACATCACCTTCCATCATATAAACACCCGGCGTATATTCCAGCACTTCATCCAGGTAGGTTTTATTTCGTCTCTTAATTTCTTTTAATGAAATAAAGGAAACACTATTGGGGACATCCTGAAAGCTCTGGGCTTTTTTACTGGCAGTAACAATCAGGGTGGGACTTTCGATAACAGTTTCCTCAAGCTTAAAATCAACATTGATTTTTTCTCCCGAAATAATTGTCACAGCAACAGTTTTACTTTTATAGCCCATCATCGAAGCTTTAATATCATATTGTCCGGTCGGTACTCTTTCGACAGTAAAATTTCCTTCCAGGTCACTGGATGCTCCCATTAAGGTTCGCATAAGAATGATATTTGCCCCCGGCAGCGGCGTTCCAGTATTTTCCGCCGAAATAGCCCCGGCTATCGCTCCATAATTGTTGTTTGCTTGACCCAGTATTAATTTGACCGGGAATATGATTAACGATAATATAAATATCAATACACGTGTTATTTTCATTTTAACATCTCTTTTTTTGTTGATAACCCATGAAATTACTGCTGCTAAAAAAATACAGTAAAATCAATCCCTTTAACCTCACTACTATCGGTTGGTACGACGATGTCTTTGAGAAGAAGCCCCACAACATTTTCCAATGCCCAGGATTGATCGAACTTTTTGATAACAACCCCAACGACACGATAAGTACCTGGGGCTGCGGAAATAGAATAATTTATCGAATCTACGTTGCCAGTTTGAAGCCCACTAAAAGCCATGTCCAACATTGATCCGGGGGGGAATTCAGTACTCGCAATGACCATAAAATTTTCCACGTTATCCGGCCAATTCCCGACAAAATTGACAGTGCCGGATATGCTGCTTTTGCTGGCTCTGCGGGCATAAGCAAAATCGGCAGTGATATTTTTACCTGTTACTATGGTTGTATCATCAGGAATCGTTATTAAACCCGGTGCGAATGAATCACCCGGGTCTGTGTAAATCCCAAAGATACTTTGAATACCCCATGCTGCATCTCGCCCTCTCCAGACTAAACCGACATAGTAGTCTCCGGGATCTAAAT
>CBFDBN010000490.1:0-3387 GCA_965603055.1 uncultured bacterium
CCAGACCCAATTTGACGTAAATTTCCAGAAATCGAAAGTCTTGAAATATAACCCCCCGATGAGAATCCAGATGGGTGGCTTTAATACCAGATTTCAAGAAACGATCAACCTGTGCCCTTAGTTCTGTCGCTACATCCTCGGGTTCAGCATTGGTAAGAACTTCTTCCACAGTGCTCCAAAAATATCCATTCGAATTTACCAAACTGGGAACTTCGTGTTTACCGGCAACTGGTCCCCAGGGCTTGTAAGGATATCCACAGGTTAAAGTAAAATGGATTCCCACGTCATACTGTTGATTTTTGCTGAAATATTCAGCAATCTCATCAAATGCCGGGCATGGAACCATTAGACTGGTACTGGTAACAATTCCTGCTTTTAAAGTTTCAATAATGGCACGATTTACTGAATGACAAAGACCGCCATCATCGGCATGGATAATCAAGCTGCGACTCTCAGGCTGTAATGTCATGTTGCTTTTTCCTTTCGGTTGTGAATTAATAACTTTTTAAAAGAAATAGAACGCTCATCGAACGGATTTAACGGATTAAGACGGATTTTTCTTAACAATAATAAGCAATTCGTTCGAATCCCTGCGTGCGGTAAGCAGGCGCTCGATCAGTTGAATCCGCTTTCTATTAAATCTTTACCCATTTACCCAATACCTACTTTACTTTCATCACCGCCATGTATTCATCTTTAATCTCATCCAGGTATCGGATAAGCTTCAGCCGATCTTTTTTTAATGTAAGAATCAATGGTCTCCTGGTTAAATGAACATAAGCCTGGTAAATATCTCTCTTATAAGCTTTAAATTTATCCCTGAAAAACAGGGCAAAATAGCCAGTAATGGGTAAACTTAATGCATAAAACCAGGTCCAATGAGAATTAAAAAATCGGCTGAAAATAACAACCTGTAAAACATAAATTAGCGGGAAAATAACGAGTCCACTCATAAATTTTGTCAGCGCAATTTTTGTAAATCGATTCGCCCTGGTTTGACTGAATATGAGTGTTGCAATGATAGCAGCCAAGCTATTCAGCCAGCCATAAATTGCAATTGGCATCCCCAAAATCGTTATCAATGAAGCACCTAAACCTCTCCATACAATACCACGATGCTGATATTCCCTGACCATGGTATCCCCGACTCTCATAATTTTTAACTTATTTTTGTAATTTTCAATTTTTCCCCAGGCTTCGGCAACTTTCACCGGATCATTTTCGTAATAGTATTGGATCGCATCGGCAAGCCTTCGGCTCACGATAAATGGGCTGACTGATTCCTGCTCTTTTGAAAGTTGTTTAATTATCTCCCCTTTATAAATATGTTCCAGCTCCCCTAACAACTGCTGCGTTGTTTCATCATTAAGATGAATAATATGCTGCTGGATTTTGTAATGAATCAAATCAGTTAACTGGTAAACCGCCTGTTCCGAATCCTGTTTATATTGCTCGCGATAGTTTGCAACCGGGATTGGTCGTCCAAAATTGACGAATATTTTACCTCTCATTCTGGTGGGATGATAGAAATTGAGCCCGACTGGAATGATATTCAATCCGAGTTGCCAGTCGTTTCTTATCTCTGCCTCATAAGCGATACGGGCTGTACCAGTCTTTACTTTCTTCACCTGGCGATCTAAATGGGTCAATCCTTCTGGAAAGATGCCGATTGCGCCTCCTTTTTCTAATGCCTCGTAACAGGCTTCAAAACTTTTGACATTCCTTTCCCCGGCATCGGTGTGCTCATTTTTTCGATACACTGGAATGGTGCCGGTGCTCCTCATGATCCAACTCAATAGCTTATATTTAAATAAAAATCCCGCTGCTAAAAAATTTATTTTTCTTGGTACTGATCGCCCGATAATAAGCGCATCCAGCTTATCATTGGGATGATTAGAAGTGATTATAAAGGGGCCTTTTGCTGGAATCTGCTCCGTGTTGCGAACCTGGATCTCCTGGAAGAATATTCTAAGGCCAATTCGGACAATCAATTTGCTCAATGCATAAAATTGATTTTCTAACATGGACCTAATCCCTCCCTTAATAATTTACTGTATAGACTTCTGCAAAATTGAGATTTTCTTGTCATTTCGAACGGAACGAAGTGGAGTGAGAAATCTGTATGTGTTATAATATCAGTTGGTTAACAAGATTTCTCGATTCGCTCGAAATGACATCTTTTTTTTTGTAGAACTCTAAATTTATTGTATCGGTATTTTGAAGTCTATGTAAAGCAAAACTTACAGGTAATTTAGAACTTCATTCAATCTTTTAAACAAAGAACATCTGATCTCAATCAACTTCTTCAGTTTTTCTCTTTGTGTGACCCACAGAATCAACTTCCGAAATGCATTAACAGCTCCCTTCAAAATCTCCCAACACCAGAGCGTCAAATAGCCACATGTTAAAAGAACCGCACAAAAAGCTATTGCTTTTAAACAACCGATTAAAACAGATAGAATGATAAAAATTAACAGGTAAAAGAGTAGAAAAATGACTGTTCCCATCATCAAACGCCCGGCCGGGATTAGTGTTAAATCTTTTCCAGCTAATTTTTTACCTAAATTCTTTGAAAGCATAAACGGCAAGATATTTATAACAATCGATGGTATTAATATTGGCAAAGCCAGAATCAAAGTAAAAAATGATGCAGTGAGCTCTAAGAACGTTTTGGTTCCTTGAAATGGAGTACCTCTAATACCTTGTATCTGCACGTGCTGTTTCAAATTGTTTAATTCTTGAGAAATTTCATCAAATCTTTTAGAAGATTCACTTTCCTTGTCATTTTTGTCATCATTTTTTCTTTGAAATATTTTAATTATGTTATAAATTTTTTCAGCTTCACAAGTTATATTTGGTCCGTTAATCTCAATTTCATTAATTCCGACAATCTTAAGCGCATCAAAAATATTCATCATAGCATCATCTTGAATATGAAAAGCACAGGCTTCCATGCCTTGCTGAATTTCAGCCGTAAGTTGATTTGCCGCTTCTATTGGATCCTGCTGATGGGCCTGTTGATATTTATTGGCAGCAATAGGATCACCAAAATTCACAAATACAGTTTCACGAAATTTGCCGGGATGAGGCGAATTAATTCCAATGGGGATGATCAATAAATTCAATTCAAAATTATTTCGATTTTCAGCTTGCAAAGCAACTCGGGCTGCCCCGGTTTTAATCGGATTTACCCACGGTTCCGGATGAGATGTTCCTTCTGGATAGAATCCAATAGCGCCGCCTGATTCCAATTCTTTGAAACAGTGCTCAAAACTCGCTACATTTTTATCCTGCTCGCCCGGGCTATCTTTGCGACGATAGACCGGGATTGTGCCAACGCTGGTTAAAAATGCAGCCTGAAGTTTATCTATGAACAATGAACCAGCA
>CBFDBN010000491.1:0-3383 GCA_965603055.1 uncultured bacterium
TGATCGATTGATTCGTCAACAGACCAATGAAAAAATATCACCTGAAATGATCTCGAATGAAATTCAAAGTATTGAAAAAGAAATTTCACAAATTCAAACCAAAATCACCATTGCGACAAAACCAGGTGCCCGGGCTTATTTCGAGCATGCTCAAAAAATGCTAAATCTGGCACGAGATAATTTAAATAGAAATTATCTTTATGTCGCCAATGAGTGCCTGAAGGCAAGTCAAAGTGCAATAGAAAAGTTAAAATCTATTTTGTAGCTTGGTTTCAAGTGGTGAGTTGTTATTGGTGAGTGGTAAATTAAGAATATCAAGTGATGAGACGGTTTTATGAACTACACTAAGTTTAACAGGATCAAGCTCAAATCAATTTACAAGGAGTCGCCATATTTTCAACCACTGATTGCGACTTTAGTCATTTACCTCGTTTTTGTTTATCTTTTAACACTGAATCCTTTTCGATTTTCATTATTTCATTTTGAAAGATTTATTCAGTTTAGAAAGGGATATTTAGCAGCGATCATTGGCGGCTCATCTATTTCGGACCTGATTTTAAATTTATTCATGCTTTTTCCTTATGGATTGGTTATCGGCTCGCTATTTCGAAATCTTCAAATTAAATTCAAAGTGAGCTTAATCACTGCGACGGGATTGGGCTTTTTAATCAGCTTATCAATTGAGCTTTGTCAGATTTTTTTGCCCCGGAGTTTTTCCGGTGTTGATATTTTTGCCAACACGGTTGGAGCCTTTATCGGAGCCGGTCTGGCATACCCGATTAGGGGATTTGATATTGAACAGATTTTAAAAAAATTATATAACCAGGATCGATCTTTTTACACTCGAGTTGTCATAATTTATATTATCGCTGCGACCTTCATTTTAATGATCCCGATCATTCTGAATACTTTTCGTAATTGGAATAGTCGTTTTCATCTTGTCATTGGGAATGAAGCTACGTCGAATCGTCCCTGGAATGGGATCGTTTACAAGCTATCAATTTTTGATCAAAAATTTACCGATCAAGAAGCTGAAAAATTCAGTCGGCTCAGCTTTCAACTGGAAACACCGACTGAGATGTCCAAAGGGCTGCTGGTCGAATATATTTTTACCAATCCAGAAACGAAAATATCTGGAGCATTAAAAGATAGTCTGGTTTTGAGTAGGCAGCAGGATTCTTTTGTTTTTAATGCCCTGGGAGGAGTGCTCTTAAAAGGTAGTTCATCTATCTGCACATCACTGCCGGCAGCCGGCATAACTCAATCATTAAAAAAAACAAATCAACTTTCCATTGCAATATGGTTCCAGCCTGCTAATTTTCAACAGGATGGACCAGCGAGAATTGTTACCCTTTCAAGAGATACTGATCATCGCAATTTTACCCTGGGACAATCCGGCTCGAAGCTTAATTTCAGAGTCAGAACTCCTTTAAATGGATTGAATGGCTCAAGAGTTGAATTAACAACTCATCCAATCATTACGGCGGATAAGCCTCAGTTTATTGTCGCAACGTTTCATCGCGGTGAGATGAAGCTGTATTATAATGGCAAGATCGTCCCTTCAATTATTTATGACACAAGCTACTATATCCCGTTGTTAGCAGGATTGGGCAACAATCGCTTCGGTAAAGCTGCGTTTTGCTTTATGCTGTTTTTTCCACTGGGTTGGTTAGCCCGGGGCCTGGTAAAATTGAAAGTGTGGAAAAGTGTGATCTCAAGCTTAACTGTAATGGTTCCATTTCTGATATTATCTTCAATAACTTTCATTTTTTTTCAGCATACCTTCGACCTCCACTTATTTTATCTCTGTTGTTTTGTTTCACTTTTGCTGCTGGTGATTGGACTTTTATACGAATTTTTATTTGGGCAATAATATGGCTATAGTTACTAGTTTTAAGTGACTAAAATTAGCTAAAGACGTCTAATTAAACCTTTTCTGCTATTTCTCGTATTTACAAAAGCTATCAAACCGTGTATATTTAACACAGGTAATAAAAACCAATTTGTGTCAAAATACCACATATCATTTAAAATTGAAAAAAAAGCCATTTGTGTAATTTTTTGAAATTTAAAGGATTAAAAGGATAGGATGATGCGTAGAAATTATGGTATGGATATTGCATAAATCAATGACAGCTTTTAAAAAATAATGAGTTATGTGAGTTTTAAATCAGGCTTGATTATAAGCCTGGAATAATGATGAAAGATGAATATTGAATTAATTAAATGACCTAAACCAGGAGGAAAAGAGATGCAGTCGATGCAAGCTAAACAGATTTTGTTTCTGCTAATCATTTTGATCGCTTTTTTGATGATATTTGGCTTCCTGATTTATACCAGTAGCGCCAGCGCGATGCCCAATGCAGAAGTATCGCCAATGAAAAGAAAGCTGATCAAATATGAAAACAGCAGCATTACCATCGATGCTGACGAAGTCATCGATGGTGATATCGTTATAAAAAATGGCTCGATCACCATTGCCGGGGAGATTCAAGGAAATATTGTTGCCATTAATTCTGATATTTATTTAGAGACGAAATCAAAAATATTCGGACATATTATCTTATATAAAGGCGAAGTTGTCCGCAACGATCAGACTGGTGTTGGCGGGGACATTGTTCTTGTTACTGATGACGAAGTTAACGTTACATCAGGACGTCAGTTGCCCGGTTACGATTTTCGGCTGAATATTTTTAAGAGCGATGTCGAGATTGATGAAGACGAAACGAATTATGGTGATATTTTGGTGTTCGATAGTGACATTGAAATCGATGGCAAAGTTGATGGTTGTGTGATCAATTTCTTTGGGGAGACAACAATCAATGATGATGCTGCCATTGATGGAAATATAATCTCGTATGAAGGTCATATCGATATTGATGGTGACGCCCTGGTTACCGGGAGATCAATTCGTTTAGATGCAGAGGAAAAGATAGCAGCGCATGAGGAAGAAGACCGGATTATTCGGGACAAAATCGAACGAAAATATTTAAAGCGAGATCGTGAGAAAAATGAAGATATTTTTCGGTTTTGGGGCAATGTGTCGATTGAACCGGATGAATTTATTCGCGGCGACGTGGTGACGCTTCGTGGTACGATCCATGTCCAGGGTGAGGTTGATGGCGATGTCGTGGCTGTGTTTGGTAATGTTGAATTAGATAGTACAGCTTACGTGGATGGCGATGTTGTCAGTGTCGGGGGTAGAATTTATCGATCCCGGTGGGCTCATGTTGAAGGTGATCTGGTTCAAACAACGATTACCGGGGTAAAGGTTGATGATGGCGATCAACATGTGTCCGTTGGCTGGACCGGTATTTCAGTGGGACCCAAGAAAGGGGATGAGTGGGAGCGAAAAAAACGTAGTTCAAAACGAAAAAGATCAA
>CBFDBN010000492.1:0-3369 GCA_965603055.1 uncultured bacterium
TATTCGAATTGTAGGCATACTTCGGATTTAACTGTTCCTTTGATAGTTTTTCTATTTTCGAGTTAGTGCTCCCCCTCAACCCGGTATAAAATGGATTAAGATTGTTTATATTTTTCATCCTAAAACTCCTTATGTTGCATTTTTTTAAAGAGCTTCATATATGATTTTTTGCTCTTTAAAACCGAATACTTTTTCCATTTCAAAAATAAAATTTAATAGCAAATTTGATGTGATTTCAATCACATTCAACAAAAAACATATTGAAAAAGGATGTTTTCTTCTCCCCTACCCTATGTTATGACAAATTTAGCCGTCACTTTTTTATTAAAACATTTTCTCTTTTTTAAAAATCTCTCTTGACTATTTAAATAAAATTATTTATACTTCTATTTGACAATTCTATATCAAAATTCTGGAGGAGCAATGAGAAAAATAAATATTTTTTTCGTTCTAATTCTGTTAATTCTGCTAATACAGTGCGCTGCATCAGTACGGATCGGCGATATCAAGAATACTCCCAGTCGATTTCACGACAAAAAAGTAACAATTAGTGGAACGATTGACGAGACAATAACGCTGCCAATCCTGGGAATAGCGGTTTACCAATTAAATGATGGCACCGGTACAATCTGGATCAAGCCCAAAGAAATGACTCATGAAAAGGGTGAGCATGTCAGGGTGACCGGGAAGCTAAAAGTTGGAGTTACCATCTCTGGCAAGAGCTTTGGCTTGATCCTGATCGAGTCCAAAAGTGATGAATCTTATTAATTCAGTAAGACAAATCTGATGCATGGACCAACAAAACATTTTAATGCAAAGGGGATTAAAGGGCGTAACAGCCCTTTTTTTATAAAGGAATCATATTTTTTGATTGACAATAATTAATTTTATTGCTATTTTATCAGTTTAAAATTCATTAATTGAATCTTGTCAATTCGAGGGATAATAGCGAGTGCTTGATAAAATTCGAAAGCCCATTGAAAAACAATTAAACCAACTTGAACTCAGGTTTCAATCTATTGTTGAAACAGATGTAACGCTCATTAAAGAAATCTTTACTCATATTGTCTCAACAAAAGGAAAGAGATTACGACCTATCCTGTTGTTTTTATGCAGTAATTTACATGGTAAATCCACTGAAAAAACGCTTGAAGCTGCTACGATTGTGGAATTGTTACATACGGCTACGCTGATTCATGACGATGTGGTAGACAACTCAGACATGCGCCGCGGCGCACCGTCGGTAAATTCGATCTGGGAAAATAAAATTTCAGTATTGATTGGTGATTATCTGTTTGCAGAGGTTCTTTATAATCTCACAAAATTAGATGATCCAAAGATGCTGGATATAATTGCAAGCATAACCCGGCAGATGAGCCAGGGAGAGCTCTTGCAGATGGAAAAGGCTCACGATTTTCAAATTGATGAAAAAATATATTTTCGATTGATAACGAACAAAACTGCATCTTTAACCGCTGCGACATGTCAATTGGGCGGACTGAGCTCGACGCTGCCCGATCCAGATCACGTTGAAAATTTAAGAGTATTTGGGGAAAATCTTGGCATCGCATTCCAGATCAAAGACGATTTATTGGACTATGATGGCTCTGCCCAAAAATTAGGCAAGCCCATTGGCAAAGATCTATTGGAAAATATAATCACTTTGCCGATTTTATACAGTCTCAATCAAGCTGATAAACAAACTCGAAAGGAGATGATTTTAATTCTAGAAGATGGGCAACTGGATAAGAAAGAAAGTATACGAAAATTTGTTCAAAAACATGGCGGGCGGGAGTATGCAAATCATCAAGCCGAAAGACACATTAAGCAGGCACAGCAATGCCTGGCTCGATATGAAGAATCGCCTTACAAAGAATCATTATTTATGTTATCCAGCTTTATAACATCCCGGGAAGTCTAATTTATTATGAACAAAAAATTAAGCTCAATTTTTATTATACTTCTCTTCATTAACTGTCCGACCAGGCAGCAAATTCAACCTTATGAACGGACAAAAGTGCTGATGGATACTTTTGTCCAAATTTCGATTTACGATCAAAATCGGTCCCCGGAAGAATTGAACCAAATTGTGGAGTTGGCGTTTGAGCGAATTAAGCAGATTGAGCATATTACCAGCAATTATGATGATTCCAGTTTTATTTCCATGATCAATCGAGAGGCGTCAAATCGGGCAATTTCCCTGGATTCTGTCATGTATGATTTGATTCTTGAAAGTGATCGAATTAACAAGCTGTCTGGTGGAGCTTTCGATATTACAATTGAAACTGTTAAGCGATTATGGAATTTTTCTGAAGATAATCCCCGCATTCCCGGGGATGCTTTGCTACGAGCACAGCTTCAATGGGTCGGTGCTTCGCATATTGAATTTAAGGACAACAAGTTACGATTTGATTCGCCAGAAGTAAAAATCGACCTGGGAGCGATTGCCAAAGGGTACGCTATTGATGAGGCGATTCGAATCCTGCAAGAAAATAGCATTTCTGATGCCATGGTAAATGGCGGCGGGGACCTGCGAACGATCTGCACCGATTTGACCCGAGGCAAACGTCGTGTCTGGATCAAGCATCCTCGTAATCCAGACGTACGTTTCGGTTATTTTCGAATGGATGAGGGAAGCGTTGCCACATCAGGAGATTATGAGCGATTTTTTGATTACGAATCAGTTCGCTATCATCACATCCTTGATCCTAAAACCGGCTATCCTGCCCGGGGATGTATCAGTGTTACGATCCAGGCTCAAAATGCTACCCAGGCTGATGGGTTGGCAACTGCTGTTTTTGTTCTTGGTCTTGAATCAGGATTGGAATTAATTGAGCGATTACCAGGTGTTGAGGGAATAATACTTTTTGAGGAAGGAGGAAAATTAAAATCGGAAGCTTCGACTGGGCTGAAGAACAAATTTAAGACGAGGTAATTCGGTTATTTGGTAATTGGGTTATTTGGTAAATGGGCAATTGGGTAATTATATACACAGTAATGTTTTTGTGTACAACGCAAAAAAGTTAAAAGGTAATCTGGTATAGCTAACGGCAGATATTTGCCTTTTCCCACAGTTTTTGATTACCTAATTGCGTAACCTGGACAAGCCAGAACTAAAAAGAAAAAGAATTTGCCCTCAGAAATGAAATCCCACAGGAATGAATTTTTAATTTTTTGATTCTGAGACATTTCATTTCTGAGACCTAAAAAGTCTTTGTTCTTTGGGCAAGAATTTAACTTTTTAGATACTAATTACCGAATTACCTAACCTGGACAAGCCAGAACTAAAAAGAAAATGAACTTGCCCACAGAATTGAAATCCCACAGGAATGAATTTTTAATTTTTTGATTCTGAGACATTTCATTTCT
>CBFDBN010000493.1:0-3364 GCA_965603055.1 uncultured bacterium
TCACCGTATAGCTCCTTTTCAGGGCAATGTTGATGGCGTCCTCATAGGTTAAAGTTTGCACTTGCTGTGCTTGAATTTGATTGAGGATCACAAAATTTAACATCAAAAAAAGCAATAAAAAAAATCTTCTCATTATCTGCTCCTAAAATGATTTTCTGTCAGATCAAGTCTTTAAAAATCTTTTTATCCATTGGGTTGTTTCAATCCGTTGGAAAAAATTTCCCCATTCCGCCTGGCGGAAAACAACCCAACGGATTTTTTAATCTGTATTGCAACAGCCATACCAATAATTGTCGATATTTTAACATTCTCTTTTGACAACTGTTTATTAATGAATTAAACTCATTAACATCATACCGACAAAGATCATTAAAAATTAATATTGTGTAACCCTTTACCCAACACCTGTTACCTTATTTACCCAATCCACGAATTAACCAATTACCAAAAATCCCTTGATTATTTAAATTTTTTTATTTATTATTCACACATGAACCCGTTGAAAAAAAATAAATTGTTTTTCTGGGAAAGAACTTTCCGCAAGAGACATCATGGATTCAAACAGGCGCTTACTGAATTCAGTCGCTCACTCACCCTTATCGTCGATCTCGAACAACTCAAGGATAACATGTCATCAAAAATTCGGGAAATCATCAAGGTTGATAACATTTTTATTTATCTTATCAATCCTGATCTCAACCGTTTTCAATTAGCCAAAGTTCGCGGTTTTGAAATTAAAGAAAATGACCAGTTCTATTTTTTGCCCGAAGACCCGATGATCCGTTGGTTCGCTGTTAACGAGACGTATTTGATTATTTCAGAAAATACCCCAATTTTTTCATTCTTCTCGAAACGGGAACAGGAGTTGCTCAAAACCACCAAAGTCGATTTTATTTTTCCATTAATAGCGATGAATCGTGTGTCAGGATTGGTTTGCCTCGGATCGAAAGCATCGGGAGCAAAATTCAATCGGGAAGAGATCGAACTGCTGACGACGCTGTTGGGACAAGCGTCACTGGCGTTTGAAAATGCCTATCTTTATCAGCAGCAAAAATCCCGATTGAGAAAGATGTATCGAGCCGATCGATTGGCAACACTGGGTCAACTGGCAGCAGGCGCAGCGCACGAAATAAGAAATCCGCTGACCTCAATCCGAAGCACGATCCAATATTTGCAGAAGACGATCACAGACGGCACAAAAAAAGAGTTAGTTGTTGGACTTATCCAGGAAGTGGATCGTATCAATGATATTATTGAAGGATTACTCTCATTTTCCAAGCCCAGCAAGCCAGAGGCCGAGCTGATCAACCTGGATTCTCTGTTAGAGCAAAGCCTGACCCTGGTAGCAACGACAGCAAAAAAACGAAAGATTGAAATTGACTATCATTTCAATGTGGCTGAAAAACAAATTGAAGCCGATCCATCTCAATTGAAGCAGGTTTTTTTGAACATCATGATGAATGCCATGCAGGCAATGGATGATGGTGGAAAGCTTCAAATTTTGGTTGATTCCATAAAATCTGAAACTCCATTTTTATCAAATTCCCAGGCAAAGTTTTTAATAACTTTTGAGGATAAAGGGGAAGGAATTCCAAAAGAAAGTCTGGAACATGTCTTCGACCCGTTTTTCACAACGAAAAAGGATGGTACTGGTTTAGGTTTGTCAATTTCTTATGGTATCATTCAGCAGCATGGAGGGGAAATTGAAATTTATAGTAATACTGAAACTGAAGATCATGGAACAAAAGTGGTGATTACGCTTCCTATTTCAAAGGAGTTTTGATGTCGCAGAATATTTTGGTGGTAGACGATGAGCAAAAAATCTGTCTTATTTTATCCCAAATTTTAACAGAGGAAGGATACACTGTAAAAACAGTGAACAGCGGGGAGGCGGCCATCGATTTAGCCGCTGCTTTTCAACCCGACTTAATACTGATGGATCAAAATATGCCTGGTTTAAATGGCATTGAAACAATGGATAAGATCAAAAAAAGTCATCCAGAAATTACAACTGTAATATTAACGGCTTATGGCTCGATTCCATTGGCGGTTGAAGCAATAAAAAAGGGAGCTTACGATTATATTTCAAAACCATTTGATAATGATGAATTGCTGCTACTCATTGGTAGGGCGTTGGAACACAAAAGGTTGGCTAATGAAGTAAACCAGCTAAAAAAACAACTCCAGGAAAAATATAGCTTCACCAATATCATTGGCGTCAGTCCAAAAATGCAGCAAGTGTTTGAGCAGATCAATCGGATCTGTGCTACGGATGCAACGGTACTTATTCAAGGGGAAAGTGGCACAGGCAAAGAACTCATAATGAAGGCGATTCACTTTCACAGCCATCGAAAAGATAAACCATTAGTAACGGTCAATTGCGGCGCCATTCCGATCAATTTATTGGAGAGTGAATTTTTTGGACACGAAAAAGGTGCGTTCACCGATGCCAAAGAGCGGAAGATCGGAAAGTTTGAACAAGCGCACGGCGGCACGATTTTTCTCGATGAAGTTGGCGAATTGCCAATCGATGCCCAGGTGAAATTATTGAGAGTTTTAGATGATAGAAAACTAACTCGAATCGGCGGCAACCAGGTCATTCCGCTGGACGTGAGAGTGATTGCGGCGACCAATAAAAATTTAGCCGAGGAAGTCAAGAAAGAAAATTTTCGCCTGGACCTGTTTTACCGATTGAATATTGTCACTATCAGTGTTCCATCGCTTCGGGAACGGAAGGAAGATATCCCACCTTTAGTGGAGCATTTCATTGAGAAATACAATAAACGTTTAGCAATGAATGTAAAAAATGTTACCAAATCTGCCATGAGTTATTTTCAGGATTATCCCTGGCATGGCAATGTACGTGATCTGGAAAATGCCATTCAAAGCGCTATGATTTTGGTGCATGACGACACGATACGAGTTGAAGATTTGCCATTGCGCCTTCGTGGCTATCCTGAAATTTCTGATGATATAGATTTGAGCGTAAAAGGGCTTGAGGACCAGGTAAAAGCGTTGACCGAAAAAATTGAGAAAGAGTTGATCGTCAAAGCACTGGAAAAATGTAATCAGAATCGGACGAACACGGCAGAGATGTTGAAAATTAGTCGGAAAACGCTGTTTAATAAGATGAAGCAATATGGGTTGGAATAAATTCCAAATAACAATCTCCAAAATCCAAATAATCTTCAAATACCAATACCTAACCTGGACATGCCAGAACCAAAAAGATCCTAGACCGCTAATTACGCGAATTAAAGGAATTAGGCTAATTTTTAATTCGCGGTCAAAATATTTTTACCTATTGGGCAAGAAATTAACTTTTTTCACACTAAAAGTGTGGTTTTTAGAGTTAAACAGATTT
>CBFDBN010000494.1:0-3355 GCA_965603055.1 uncultured bacterium
TTAATTTTAAAAAACATATATCTTTAAAGAAATGAAACAACCAAGATCGTTATACCCCTGATCATCACTTACAATCAAGAGAATATTAGGTGGAACTTCAACAAGGAGATCAACTTTAGTTTGTTTACAGGAAACAGTCAATAAAGAACAAATTATAAAGAGCCAATGTTTCTGAAGTTCTATTAGTTTATACATTGCTTTAAGGATTTTATTTTCGTCTTTTTATTAATATTAATCTTGCAAAAAGTGTTAGTCCTGGATTTTAAAGCTAAGAAAAGAATGTCTAATTTTATATCAGTATTCTGTAATTTATGAGGTTGTGTATAGAAAGAAATAGAATGGCAAATGGCAGAAGTGAAAAGTGAGACGTGAAAAGAGAAAAGCAATATTGAAATCGTCTGCCATCTCACGTCTCACATTTGCCGTCTGCCATCTCACGTTTCACATAAAAAAGAGCTAAAAATGAACTTAACAGAAACTTCACTCAAAAGACCGGTAACGATATTAATGATATTCGCCTGCCTCATTGTCGTCGGAATCATTTCAGGCCGGCTGTTACCATTGGAATATTTTCCTGATCTGGATGCTCCGTTCGTTGGTGTCGATATTCCATACCCGGGATCGACGCCTGAAGAGGTAGAGCGACAGATCACCAGAACGATGGAAGAAGTGCTGGCAACCATTAGCGATGTCAAACGGATGCGCTCGGATTCGCACGAGAATGGCGGTTTTATCGCCCTGGAATTCGACTGGGGCATCGATGCCAATGTCAAAGCCCTGGAAGCCAAAGAAAAGATCGATGGCGTTCGGCACCTGCTCCCAAACGACCTGGAGCGATTTTACATTCGGAAGTGGTCGACATCAGACATGCAATTGTTGACGCTTCGCCTATCCAGCAATCGTGATCTTTCTAACTCCTACGATATGCTCAATCGAAATTTGAAACGACGAGTCGAACGACTCGATGGTGTGTCTAAAGTTACGCTCTATGGCGTTGAAAAAAAAGAAATTCGGATTCAGCTTTCAGTGGATCGGATTATTGCCCATCGTATCGATATTGCCCGATTGACCGAAATGCTCCGGCGTAGCAATTTTTTAGTAACCGCCGGCAAAATCACCGATGCCAATCGCAGGTTTGTGGTTCGCCCCATCGGTGAATTCCAGACTGTAGATCAAATTGGCAATCTGATCGTTGGAGTGAATGGACTCCGATTACGAGACATCGCCCAAATCAGCTACGAACACCCACGCTTAGAATATGGTCGTCACCTCGATCGACGCTATGCCATTGGCCTCGATGTGTTCAAAGAATCCGGCGCCAACATGGTCGAAGTCTCCAGTCGTATCGTCAAAGAAATCCATAATATCGGCGAGCTGCCAGAGATGGAAGGAATCAGCATTTATTACATGGAAAATTTAGCCGATGGTGTGGTCAGCTCGCTCAATGAAGTTTTAAAAGCAGGTCTGTTGGGTGGATTTTTTGCCGTTTTGATCCTGTTTTTCTTTCTCAGAAGACTGACAACCACGATTATCGTTTCGTTATCCGTTCCATTATCGCTATTAATCACGCTGGCTTTCATGTATTTCCTGGGCATTTCGCTCAATATCCTCTCCATGATGGGATTGATGCTCGCCGTGGGAATGCTGGTGGATAACTCCGTGGTGGTGACGGAAAGTATTCACCGCCATCAGCTCAAAGATCCAGCATCGAAGCTGGCGATCACAGTTGGAGTCAAAGAAGTTGCCATGGCGATAACGGCTGGTACACTCACCACAGCAATCGTTTTTCTACCCAACATTGTAAGCCAGCAGGATCAGGTTGCTATCTGGATGAAGCATGTCGCCATTACAATTTGTATTGCCCTGGGTGTATCACTTATTCTTGCTCAAACTATCGTTCCATTGCTGGCATCCCGAATCAAACCGCCGAAGCCAAAAACACAACCAAATATCATCGACAAAGCGATCAAGCGCTATTCTTATGTCCTGGACTGGACGATGCGCCATCGCTGGGCAACCATTGGATTGATCTTTTTGACACTGTTCAGCATCGCTGCCCCGATGTCCCTGGTCAAAATGGAGATGTTCGATGAAGCCGAAGATCGGCGCTTGCGGCTTCATTACCACATCAATGGCAATTATACACTGGAAAAAGTTGAAGAGGCGGTTGACATTTTCGAAGAATATCTTTTTGATCACAAACAACAATTTGAAATCCATAATGTATATTCCTACTACCAGACCAATTATGCCATGTCCACCATTTTATTGACCAAAGGCGATAAAGCCGAAAAGTCAATGGATCAGATCAAAGAAGAAATTCGAAAAGGATTGCCCAAAGTCCCCATTACCAATCCTTCGTTTGATTGGCAGGAACAGCAAGGTCAGGGCGAAACGGTTCGGATCCAGCTTATTGGCAAGTCCAGCGAGCAATTAGCCGAGCTGTCTCGTGACATCGCCTGGACACTCTCAAAAATTGATGGCTTAACCGATGTCCGCTCCGAAGCTGAAATCGGTGAGAAAGAAGTTCATGTCATTGTCGATCGGGATCGAGCCAAACAGTACGGATTTTCCACCCGGGAAATCGCGCAGGTTGTATCAGCCGCAATGCGTGGAATAAATTTGCGCCGTTTTCATGACGAAGATGGCGAAGTCGAAATGCGCCTCGAGTTTCAGGATACCGACCAACAAACGCTGGAAAATCTTCAAAATGTCCCACTGTTCAACGGTAGAAACGAGCCGATTAAGTTGGCTTCATTGGCAGATTTTCGAGTCCGTCGTGGACCACGTACTATCCACCGTGAAAATCGAACGACTGCCCTCGGCGTGAAAGCACATTTAGAGGGGATTACCATCAACGAAGCCAAAGGAAAAATCGGCCAGGTCATGAAGAATTTCAACTTCCCGCCCGGCTACACCTGGAATTACGGTGAGAGTTTTAATTACGAAGAAGATGCATTCAACTCCATGATGTTTAACCTCATGCTGGCATTGATCCTCATCTACTTTGTCATGGCTTCATTATTTGAGTCACTCATATTTCCCGCTATTATCTGGACCCAGATTCTGTTTGCCGTTGTTGGTGTCTATTGGTTCTACCTGTTTACCGGCACGGAAATGTCCATTATGGGCATGATCGGCATTCTGATTCTCATTGGTGTTGTCGTTAACAATGGCATCGTCCTGGTTGATCGGATCAATCAGTTGCGCGCCGAGGGAGTCGATCGAGTCGAAGCTATTATCCAGTCGGGTAAAGACCGCCTGCGCCCAATTTTGATGACAGCAGGGACAACGGTGTTAAGCCTGGTTCCACTCTGCGTTGTCACCACACAAATCGGTGGCTACGGTCCCCCAT
>CBFDBN010000495.1:0-3353 GCA_965603055.1 uncultured bacterium
CGTAATACCTGTCCCGGGTAAATCAAATCGGGATCCTTAATGACCTCTCGATTTGCCTCAAAAATAACCGGGTATTTCATGGCATTACCATAATAAAATTTAGCGATTTTAGAGAGCGAATCACCTCTCTTAATAGTATAGAATTCTGTTTCTTCTTCAGGCTCAGGAGCGGTTAAGTCTTCGTCATTAACCTTTTCTACGCCTTTGATGTTTCCAGCCAACAAAATCGCTTTTTCTCTGGTGGCATCAGAATCGCATTTACCAGTAAGCGTTACCACACCGTCATCAAATGCAACTGTTAAATCAGTGATTTTATCACCGAGGTCGGTTTTCAATAACTTTTCAATTTCTTCAGCCTCATTTTTACCGCCACCAAAAATTGCAGATCCAACATCCTTTAAAAAATCAAACATACCCATGATGTTTCCTCCTTAGAAATGATTTGAGAAATTAAATTAATTTAAACAAACATAATAAAGGTCTGAAACTATGTTCAGACCTTTACTGTTATTTTCAATTTAGCATGATAGTTAAAGCATTTTAATTAATAAGAAACCATTGGTTCTAAACCTTTTGCTGTTGCCACCCAGGATTCAACCAGGCTCAACCCGGGAAGCTGACGAACTAACTTGTGACTTGCATTGACCTCCGCCATTTTGGCACGAAGATTTTCAGCATTGCGGTTTCTTAATTCCTTAACTGTATCGACCCCCGCTTTTTCTAATAACTGTGAATATTCGCCCCCAATGCCTTTGACTCGAAATAGATCAGCAATGTTTACCCATTTTAAAATAGTACCTTCGTCAAATCCAGTAGCGGCGGCTAATTCTTGCCGTCCTTTTTTGGTGCAGCCTTTGTTAAGTAATGCGCCAACGGTTCTGATATTTACCGCGTCCAGTTTCCTGGCATATACATCACCAATTCCTTCGATGTCAGTAATTTTGTAGCTTGCCATTGTTTACTCCTTTTGTTATGTTAAGGTATGAATAAAATTTGCTTTCAGTTTCAGTGGTTTAGATGCAGAACTATTTATTAGGATTCAACAGTCTTCATGAAAAATTAAAAATTAGTAAAATAGTTCCTGCTCTAATTAAGTTAACGAAAAGTACGAAAAAAGTGTGTAAAAATCAAGAAAAAAAACAGTAGATGATAATTTTTTTTAATAATTACTCTTTCATGGGAAATGAAGAACAAGATTTAAAAAATTATTTTCTATTTTAAACATTTTCCTTGACATTTTACATATTTTTATTATTTTGTAGGAGACAAGTGTTAGGTGACGGTCACCTGCTCTCATTGAACCAAAATAGATTTGTTGATGTATTCAATATACTGATTAAGGGTTATTTTGTAACATTAATATTTTAAAAAGGTCCCCCCACAGATTGAAGAAACCCACAGATAATATCATTAAAAACAAAGCCTTAATCAGTGGGATTCTTCAATCTGTGGGGAAAGTTAAGCAATCTTGACATAAGTGATATTGTTACATTTTAACCCTTAACAAGTATAGTTGAGAAATGGAATAATGGAAATTCACAAAACTGATAAACATCAGCATTCCATTATTCCAGTCTTCCAAAATTCCATTTTATGAGCTAATTTTATTTTCGGGACTGAAACACCCCGATATAAAAATAATAATAACTCAACCAGGAGTACGATCCATGCAAGATTTTGAAAAATTAGGTGCTTTTTATCTCGGTCGTGAATACGATCTCCAACAAAAACAACGCAGTGACAACCCGTTGCTTTACGACTCAAAGGACCTGGTAACCCATGGCGTCTGTGTTGGCATGACAGGCAGCGGCAAGACCGGTCTCTGTATTGGATTGTTGGAAGAAGCTGCCATCGATGGCATTCCGGCAATCATTGTCGATCCTAAAGGGGATCTATCCAACCTGTTATTGACATTTCCTGATTTAGCCCCGCAAGATTTTTTGCCCTGGATCAATGCCGATGATGCGCGGAAAAAGGGTGTTTCCCCAGAAGATTTTGCCGGTCAACAGGCAAACCTCTGGAAAAATGGATTGGCTGAATGGGGACAGGATAACGCTCGAATAAAACGACTGAAAGAGGCAGCCGATTATACAGTCTACACACCGGGGAGCAATGCCGGGTTGCCGATTTCAATCGTGAAATCCTATGCTGCGCCGGAAAAAGTCATCCTTGAAGACAGCGATTTGCTGAGCGAGAGGATCAATACAACAGTGACCAGCCTGCTCAATCTCATGGGCATTGAAGCTGATCCACTGCAAAGTCGAGAACACATTTTGCTTTCCAATATTCTCGATTCCGCCTGGCACAAAGGGCAGGATTTGGACCTGGCTGGTTTTATTCATGCCATTCAATCGCCGCCGATGACAAAAATCGGTGTATTTGACCTGGATTCGTTTTTCCCATCAAAAGACCGGTTCGCCCTGGCAATGAAATTGAACAACCTGCTGGCAGCGCCCGGGTTCAGCACCTGGCTGGAGGGTGAGCCGCTGGACATCGATCGAATGTTTTATACTTCGCAGGGAAAACCAAGAGTGTCCATTTTTTCCATTGCCCACCTCAATGATGCCGAGCGAATGTTTTTCGTCTCATTGCTGCTGACTCAGGTACTGGGTTGGATGCGTACCCAGTCTGGTACGACCAGTCTTCGTTCGTTATTTTATATGGACGAAATTTTCGGCTATTTTCCGCCGGTGGCAAACCCGCCTTCTAAAGCCCCATTACTGACCCTGCTGAAACAGGCAAGAGCTTATGGTTTGGGGGTTTTGCTGGCAACCCAGAACCCGGTGGACCTGGATTACAAAGGGCTTTCCAATACCGGAACATGGTTTATCGGCAGGCTGCAGACCGATCGCGATAAACAGCGAGTTCTGGACGGACTTGAAGGCGCCAGTATCAGTGGCGGTAAGTTTGACCGTAAACGGATGGAACAAATTTTAGCCGGCCTGGGCAAACGAAAATTCCTGATGAATAACGTCCATGAAAACGAGCCGGTCATCTTTGAAACGCGGTGGGTGATGTCTTATCTTCGTGGTCCGTTAACCCGCAACCAGATCAAGCAATTAATGGATGGAAAGAAAGCATCACAGCCAGCAACAGCAGAGACTGTTCGGGATGTATCAAAAGCACCCCGGCATGAGCCAGCCGAGAGTCGCCCGGCGCTTCCGCCAGAAATACCTCAACATTTTTACCCGGTCCGCAAAAGTCAGCCAATAGGGGCAAGTCTATCTTACGAACCCATGCTGCTCAGCATAGGTAAAGTTTATTATTCCGACAAAAAAGCCGAATTCGAAAATCTCGTTCCGATTCTCCCGGCTCGGAAACAACTGAAAGCGATGGACTTTTCAACAACTCCA
>CBFDBN010000496.1:0-3350 GCA_965603055.1 uncultured bacterium
CTTCATGGGCATAAGAGAGAAATATTTTTGGTTTTTGTTTGTTCATTTTTATTTTGGAAAAATTAATAAAGACAAATTCAAATACAAATATCTTTCATCTCTGAAGCATCGGAGCACTATCAATATCGGAATAAATGTGCAAAAAAATAATGAAACAGCCCCTTTCTTTAATCGAAGATAAAATATATAAATATTTAACAAAAAAGACAAGAGAAAAATTAGGTAATTGGATTATTGGGTAATTAGGGAAATATTTTTTTATAAAAAATATCATTTTTGTGCCTGTTCTGTTAGGAACAGAATGCTTATAGATTAATGTTTCCATCCATTGCCCAAGTCCCTTTAGGAAAGGCCTTGGGCAAAATTTCAAACAGATTGAAACAACCCCACTGATAATCCGTTAATGATTTGAAAGTAATCTTTATTGAATAAATCTTTGTCCCGATTTAAATAAAGCAATTTGATCAAATGAAAGAAAATATTGAAAACAAGACTGAATCCTATAGACAGGAAATCATCGACACCCTTTGTGAATTGATCGAAATTCGGACTGAAAATCCCCCTGGCTTAAATTATAAAGCTTGCGTCGATTATCTATCACAAAAATTATCAGCCTGGAAAATCGATCACAAAATTATCAATATCGCCAATGAAAAATATCCTCGTTTTTCCATCATCGGGTATTATGGCATGGGTGAAAAGTCAATCCATTTTCATGGGCATTACGATGTTGTGCCTGGCTTTGCTGAGAAACAGTTTAATCCCCGAATTGAAGGAGACAGAATTTACGGTCGTGGCAGTTCGGACATGAAGAGCGGACTGGTCGCCATGCTTTTTGCCATTCGAATGATGAAAGAGGACTTACCAGAATTACCTATCAAAATCACCTTTTCCATTGTACCTGATGAAGAAACTGGCAGCCAGTTGGGTACAAAATACCTGTTTGACCAGAAGATTCTTCCCAAAAACAGTATCGGAATGATCATGCCAGAGCCGACCAGTGGTGCGGTCTGGAATGCGAATAAAGGCGCATTGACTTTAAAAATCACGCTAAAAGGAAAACCAGCCCATGTTGCGCTGGAGCACCAGGGCATCAATCCTTTTGAACATCTGGTGGAAATTGGCAATTCTTTTTTGGAATTGAAACAGAAAATCACGGGTCGAAAAACTTCGATGCAGGTCACGCCACCTGAAGCTAATCGATCCACCATGCTTATCGGCGGCGAATCAGGCAGTGGCGTGAATTTCAATGTCGTCCCTGAAGCTGCCTTTTTCACCATCGATCGCCGAGTCAATCCCGAAGAAAAATTGGATGATGCTAAACAGGAGTTGATGGAGATTTTTGATCATCAGAGGAGCCAGGGCAAAGAGATTGAAGTTGAGATTTTACAGGAAGGATATCCATCAAGCGCCAGCCAATTCAGCCCAATTGCCCAGGCGCTAAATCAATCAATTTTAGATGTGAAAGGACACACACCCAATTTTGAGCTTTGTCCCGGAGTTTTAGAGACCAGGTTTTTTAATGAACATAAAATACCCGCTTATGCTTACGGACCTGGATTACTGGAAGTATCCCATTGTAAAAATGAATACGTGGAGATCAACAATGTTCTGGATTGTGTCAAGATTTATGCGTTGATATGTAGTTCTCGAAAAATTTAGAAGAGTAGTGTTCCAGCGAATTGTAATCCCACCGAATTGCATTCTATTTGTTTTTGAATTCGGTGGCATTTCATTTCGCTGGGAGAAAAAATCACTAAAACAGGGGAAATTGTACATCAATTATCGGAACATAACAAATTGAATATAATAACTTTCAGACGAAAAATCAGACCCTATTTATTGACTATCGCTTTTTCAGCAATTGGCTTTCTATTTGTATTTTTATTGGAATTTCTTTTTAAGATTGACCTTAACAAACTGGAAATGTCGGCAATCGCTTTTATTGTCACAAGCGCATCGGTTTTATACCTTTTCCCAAACATCTTCAAAATACCGTTTGGAAAAGTCAGCATCGGTGACTTCATCCGAAAAGTTGGATTATATAAACCAGCTAACATCCACAAGTTTATTATCATTGGTATCATCGCCGCACTGTTCACGTTAACGGGAATGTTAGTCGGTTCTTTGCTAACCGACAAGTTTGTTCTTTCATTTTCGACCATAACATTATCACAGGCAGTTTTCAGCTTGACGCCAGGAATCTGGGAAGAAGTGCTTTTTCGTGGTGTTTTAATGATCTTGTTGATTCGATCCACAAAATCTTTTAAAAAGGCTTTTGTTATTCAAGTTGTTTTATTTGGACTGGTGCATATCAAAGGTTTTGATGTTCTTTCTTTTGTTGATGCTTTTTCGGTGATGATATTAGCCATTGCCTTTACCTACATTGCCTATAAAACCAGGTCATTGATCCCCGCAATAATATTTCATTATCTGCACGATACATTTCTTTTCTTTGTGCAATTGCCAGATGGCGTTTATGAAGGATTTAAGGATAATGCGTTTTTCTATTTGTCTTTATGGGTTTCAATCGGATTATCGATTCTCATCACTAAAAGACTGAGTGAACGGTTTAACATACATGGCGAATATGATTTTTATAACATCGGAACCCAGGACAGGAGTGAATATTTAAAACAAACAGGTGAAAATAAAAACAAGAAAAAAGAACGAAATCCCAGAAAAGTATTAATCATCAATGCTGTTGGATTCTCAGCTATTCTATTGTTGGGATTTGAGGAAAGCAATTTATTTGTCAATCTTTTCATCTCCATATTTGTGTTTGCCAATTTAATGCTGTTTTTTCTCCGGGAAAAACTGAAGAAAAATATTAATTTTCAAATAAACCTATTAGCAGCCCTGGTAGCCTTCGTCACCGCGTATGATTATTATTCCAAAGATTCTCGCTATGTTTACTTGATCTGGTTTTTAATGGGCTGTGTTTACATAGTTTTAGCCTTTATTAGAAAGGGCAAAGAAAAAACCTAACTTTCATATTTTTTTAATTATTTTGCCGACAAATCATTTTGCCAGAAAAAATCAGTTTGTCCCAAATTATTTTGTCATATTCAATCCAAAACATTCTGAAAAATCCTTCGTATTTGAAAACATAATCGACCAAACTTTAATCATTAATCGAGGGAGTGAAAGATGTCTCACCGAAATTTTATTCAATTCACTTTAATTTTCGTTTTTCTATTCTCAATTCAAGTCTTTGCTCAAGAAGAAATCATCGACTTTGAATCCGATCAATGGGATCGACAGGGTGCTGAAATTGTTCAGTTCATGGACAGAAAATGTTTGATCGGCTCGGCGTTTTTGAAGGATGTGGAATTTGAAAATGGCGTCAT
>CBFDBN010000497.1:0-3342 GCA_965603055.1 uncultured bacterium
AAAAAAGAGCAATTGAAAGGAGAATTTCTTTTTAAGGCATTTTCCCAATTAAAATATGATGTCATTAACCTGGGAGAGCGGGATTTTTTACAGGGATTCCAATTCCTGGTGGAAATGAAAAATAAATACAATCTTCCCCTCATTTCAGCTAATATTTTTCAACCGGGTGGAAAAAACCTGGCATTTCCGGCTTATATGATTAAAGAGTTAAAAGGCTTCCAGCAGGGTGATACCTTTATTCCACCGGTGAAAGCTGGTATTTTTGGAGTTACAATGTATCGATCACAACTGACTTATGAACCTGATGATCCAAAATTGGTTGTTGGCGATCCAATCGAAACTGCAAATGAGGTTGTTTCGAAAATCAAGGATAAATGTGATCTAATCATCGGACTGGTCCATATCCCGTACAGTCAGCTCACCAATTTTGTTCAATCCGTGAAAGATATTGACATAATCATTGCCGGTCACGATCCGGTGATGCGAATTCAGCCGCAAAAAATTGAGAACACGATTGTCATTGTAGGGGGCAATAAGGGGCAGTATGTTGGTGATTTGAGATTGGTTTTGAATTCCCAGAAAAAGATCATCGATCACCAGGGTAAAATAGAGAGTCTGGACAGTAAAATAAAAGATGACACAGCAATATCGAGCTTGATTAAGGAATATAAGAAGCAGGAAGTCGATATAACTTATGAGATTAATCGGGATCGGTATCGAAAAATGGAAATGTATGTCGGGGCAGCGAAATGTAAAGAATGTCATGAGGAACAGTATGAACAATGGAAAAAAACGCCCCATGCAAAGGCTTTTAACAGGCTGGCAAAAAAAAATAAACGTGACGATTTGCAGTGTGCCCAATGTCATACAACTGGATTTGCGCAGTATAATGGCTACTATAACTATAACGAAACGCCTGACATGACCGGTGTCCAGTGCGAATCATGTCACGGTATTGGCAAGCTGCATGTACAAAGTATAGAGCGAATTAAGTCGCAAAAATTAAAAGCCGCCATTCTAGCGCCGATTTCGGAGGATACCTGTACCACTTGCCATACGAAATCCCAGGATCCGAAGTTTGACTACGAACAGGATTTGAAGAAGGTGAGGCATTGATTCTTGTTGGACGCGAATTGTACCGATTCCATCGTTCTGAACGATGGAATCAGTTCACAATCATCGGTTCAAAACGATTCATCAGCGAATGGATGAAATTAAATTGTGGCTACACGCTATTTTTACCGCCCTGGTTGTTCTTTTTAGCACTATTTCGGTTCAAGGCTTGATAATGTTGAAAAAAAAAGACAAACCAAGCTCTTCTCCCGCAAAATTGCAATATTAGGGTAGTTACCCTAAAAGGGTATTTGCCCTAGTAGCTAAGTAGAAAAATATTGCATTGTTTCATAAGTTTGATTATATTAGACTAAATTTTTATGAAACGAAGTAAATCAAAAAGAGTGTGTGAACTATGTTAAACATTAATTTAGATTTAAAACCAAATACTGAAAAAATATTCAGAAAAATTTTGCAGGACTATAAAGACAATCATGATTTATTCGTCAAAAATATTCTTGAATATCAAATTGGGGAATTGAGGAAAGAAATCTTAAATCTCAAGCTAGATTTAAAATTTTATGAAAAAAAGTACAATCTTTCAACAGAAGAATTTTATAAAAAATATAATGCTGGAGAATTTGATGATAATACCGATCACATGATTTGGGCTGGTATTTACGAAATGATCAAAAGGAGTAAAAAAAAGCTAAAGGAATTAATGCGTGATTAGCAGTTACTTTGAAGATATTGAAAATGCTATTTCAAGCTTCAAGAATATTAGATTTTATTCAATTGAAAAAAAGCATTATAGCCATACCAAAGGATTACTTAAAGGAATTATTATATTTACGAATAATTACAAATTAGAATTTATGGAAATAAAAGATACAGACATTTCATTTAAAGATAAATATAAATATCAATTGATGGATAAGCACAATAATTTAATTTTTAGGTATGACAACGCTCCACATTATCCCACGCTGGAATCCTTTCCACATCATAAACACTTGCCCGCTGCTACTGTAGCAAGTGAGGAACCAAACTTCATTGACATTCTCCTTGAAATTAGGAAACTAATCTAATGATTTTTTTCATAAGTTAAATTTAATCCTATAGATTTATTTTTTTTAACGAATTTTGATAAGATGAATCAAATTATTCTTACAATTGAAGATGATCTTGCTTTCAAACCACAATTCAGCGGTGGCAAAGGCGCAAATTTAGCCCAATTAATAAAGTCGGGATTCAATGTTCCGCCATTTTTTATTTTGAGTGCCCGGCTCTACCAACACATTATTCAACTAAATAGAATCGATCGAGTTATCGACAAAGCCACATTAGAGAAATCACTTGAAAATTTCCAACAAATCAAATCTGCGATCCTGACGGTAGAGATTCCTGAATCCATAATCAACCAGATCATAAACGCCTGGAAAAATTTAATCCAAAATTCTCCATGTAAATCAGTCGCAGTTCGGTCTTCTGCCTTAGCCGAAGATCTGTCAGATCATTCCTTTGCCGGACAATTGGAAAGCTATCTTGATATTCGAGATGAAAAACAATTGCTGGAAAGCATTAAAAAATGCTGGGCATCGCTGTGGAACGAGCGGGTTTATCATTATATTTCAACAAGCTGGGGAAAATTTCGCCCCCAGCCCATTGCCGTTATTGTTCAGCAGATGATTCCTGCCGAATATGCTGGTATTTGCTTTACGCTTGATCCCACTGATACGAAGCAGCAATGGATGATGATCGAAGCGCATCCCGGGATCGGTGAAAAAATCGTTGGCGGAATGGTCAATCCAGTTCGGTATCGAGTGCATCGAAAAACGCTTATGATCCAGGCGGAATCAGATGAAAAGCAACAATTATTTGACCGCCAAAAACTTTACCAATTAGCCCAAACCTGTTTAAAAATTGAACAGTATTTCGACGCGCCCCAGGATATTGAGTGGGCATTTTACCAGGGGCAATTTTACATCCTTCAATCCCGCCCGATCACAACCGTTGCTAGAAAACCGGCATCCTCATCGGAAAAATTATGGAGCAATTATTTTTTAGGCGAGCGATTTCCCCAGCCGGTTTCACCTTTGGGTTGGTCGGTTTTAAAACCATTGATTGAAAAAAACGCGTTTCGGGAACCGTTAAATTTTTTGGGATTTCATGGTCTGGCTCGATCCCATATAACAAAATCTTTTTACGGAAGACCTTATACCAAATTAGAAGTTTTTCAGGCGCTTCATTCGCTTTTTCCGACGGCTTACGTTTCATCTGACAAAAGAA
>CBFDBN010000498.1:0-3340 GCA_965603055.1 uncultured bacterium
AAATCGATAACTGACCTGGGAGTTGAAATTCAAACCAACGTTCGCATCGATAAAGAATTTGATTTTGAAAAATTGAAAAAAGATCACGATGCCGTAATTCTGGCTGGTGGATGCATGCTTCCCAAAACGATCAAATTGTCCGATGAAAACGCCACAGGGCTCTACTGGGGACTGGATTTTATGATGACGGCTAATCGGGAAAATTTTGCCGATCCAATCGAGACTGCTGTAGTTATTGGCGGTGGTTTCACAGCAGTGGATTGTACTCGAACGGCTCATCGATTGGGCGCTAAAAAAATTATCCTTGCTTTTCGTCGCACCAGGGATGACATGAGTGTCGGTGAGTTTGAGATCGAAGCAATGGAAGCCGAAGGAATTGAATTTGCATTTTTAGTGACTCCCATCGACATTGAGGCAAAGGAAGACAAAGTAACAGGTGTGAAATTAATTCGGACATCGATTGAAAAGGATTCTTCTTTAAAAGAAATTCCAGGCTCGGAATTTGTCATGCCAGCAGATACGGTTATTTTTGCCATTGGTCAGCGGGAAGAAAATGAAATTTTGGACACGGAGAAACTTGACCAGATCGATAATCTTTTTATTACAGGCGATTTTCGAAATGGCGCATCAACAGTCATAGAAGCCGCAGCCGATGGCAGGCGAGCTGCCAGAGCGGTTCACAAATTTCTTTCAGGAATAAAGGGCTACCAGGACATCATCCGAATTCAAAAAGTTGATAAGACCAATCGGATTCGGGATTACGATTTTATCGATAGGCAGCGAATGGATGAAATTCCAATTCATGAGCGTCGGGAAAAGAATAGAGAGGTCGAAATCGGCTTTTCACAGGAGAAAGCTTTGATCGAAGCTCGCCGTTGCTATCTCTGTCATTATAATTTTCAGATCGACATCAGTCGCTGCATTTACTGCCTCGCTTGCATTGATGTCATGCCAGTCGATTGTATCAAAATGGCAAAGGAAATTGAAATCGATGAGAATGGAAATCTGAATTACATCGAAGCAGAAAATTGGAGTGAAACCCAGGCAATCACCATCGATAATAACAAGTGTATTCGTTGCGGCAATTGTGTGAGAGCATGTCCTGTGGATTGTATTTCGATTTCACGTTATTCATTGGAAGTAATCGAACAGTCATGAGTTCATTGATAAATGTAATTTAATGATTTGTTGGGAAAAAGATACTGGATATTAGATACTTGATACTGGATGGAAAAATTTGAACCAGCGAGTATCAAGAATCGAGAATCAAGTATCGAGCATCCAGAATAAATTGCGAAAGTCAAAAATATGTCTTAAAATTTTAGGTCAATTGTATGGTTCAAAAAGATATAGCTAAAATAGAGAATTTGTCTGCAAAACTGGAAGGCTACGATGAACTTCTGCATGATGTAAAATCAATTTTAAAAAGAGGTTTATCAAAAGCTTATCAGGCAGTTGACAATCTCAAAGTTCAGTCTTATTGGCAGATCGGAGAACGAATAGTTAGAGAAGAATTGGCGCATAAAGATCGAGCTGATTATGGCGAACGAGTTGTTGAAACGCTGGCGGCTGATCTAAATGCTTCGAGACGTGTTCTTTTTCAAGTTGTTCAGTTTTATAGAACATACCCAATTGTGCAGACGCTGTCTGCACAATTAAGCTGGTCACACTATCTGGAGTTAATTACAATAAAAAACAATGAAGAACGTCAATTTTACGAAGTCCAATCCATACGAAATGCATGGAGTGTCAGAAAACTTAGAAAGAAAATAAGAGGGAAGGATTATCAGCAGGCTAAAAAGGAAGGGATAATCATAACCAAATTACCAACTTCTTTACCCGCCCCTGAAGATGTGTTCAAAGATACTTACAGTTGGGATTTTATTGATTTAGAAGAAAAACACACAGAGAGTGATTTAGAACAAGCATTATTGGATAATATTCAAGCAGTGTTATTAGAATTTGGCAATGGTTTTGCTTTCGTTTCACGTCAACAAAAAATACTTATCGGGAGTCAATGGGAAAGAATAGATTTGTTGTTCTATCATTATCTATTGAAATGTTTTATAATCGTTGACCTGAAAGCCAGGGAACTGAAACGGGGGGATATCGAACAAGTTACTCGCTATTTAACTTATTATCGAGATTATAAGATTGAAGAAGATCGAGATCCAATTGCTTTAATTATCTGTAAAAAGCATAAAAAAATTGATGTCTATTATAGTGCTGGTAAGGATAGAGATGATATTTTCATTGCCGAATATAAAACAAAGCTTCCAAGTGAGGAAGACATTAAAGAGCGATTAAAATGATAAATTGATTTTAAAAAATTGATTTGAAGCGTGTAAAATTCTTGTTAGAAAAAATTTCAAAGGTAAAAATATGAAATACATCATAATCGGTGCTGGCGTGACGGGAGTTTCCGCAGCAAAGGAGATAAAAAAAAGTGATCCTTCAGCAAAGGTTATAATTTTCGGAGAAGAACGATTTTTTCCATATCGAAGACCTCTGTTGACCGAATACCTCTGTGGATCGATTGATTCCGATAAATTGTTCTATGCTTCGGTGCAGTCCTTTGAAGAACTCGGCATCAGACTCCGAAAAGGCGAGCGTGTCAAATCCATCGATAATGAACAGAAAACGATTAAATTATTTCATAATGAGATTGTGGCGTACGATAAATTGCTGATAGCCACTGGCGGAAATCCTGCGCTGGGACCTGTATTGCGTCCATTTAATCAGAATATCCAGCGGTATTATTCGCTGGAAGATATTTTGCTTTTGAAAAAGAATCTTGATAATATTAAAAATTGTATCGTTTTTGGTGAAGGATTGAGCACCCTGGATGTGATGTGCGGATTTTGCAACCTGGGCAAAAAAATCACTTATATTGTGAAGGGTTCAAAAGCACATTTTTCGTTGATTGAATCCGAGTTCGAAGAAGATTTGCATGATTTTCTCATTAAAAAAGGGGTGGACATTGTCACTGATGATCGGATTGTTTCGGTTGAAAAAACGAATGAGAAATATCGGGTCCTGACATTAACTCAAAAACAAATTTTGACTGATGTCGTGTTTGCCTGGGATTATTATAAACCCAATATCGAAATCATCGAAGGCACCAAAATCGAAAAAAAACTGGGCATTCTGGTCGATCAGCAACTTCGGACTTCGGTTGAAGATATTTATGCTGCAGGAGATTGCGTGGAAATTTATCATCCCAAAATTCGGGACTATTGGATAAACTTCGGCTTTCCCAATGCAACCGAGCAGGGAAAAATCGCTGGCAGGAATATGGCAGGAGCGAATGAAGAGTACCAGGTCCAGGAAACGCTGGTGT
>CBFDBN010000499.1:0-3338 GCA_965603055.1 uncultured bacterium
TAAAGAAATGTCGCTTACCGGGCTTGAAATCGGGTCGCCGGTGAAATATCGCGGTTTGCGGATCGGGCGAATTGAAGATATGTACATCGATGAAAATGACGTGACATCAATTATCGTTGAAATTTCTATCGATCCTAAAACACCGATAAAAGAGGATAATAAGGCGGTCATCGATTACCTCAGCATCGCGGCCGGGCTAAAAATGATTGAAATCATGGGGGGCACTAATGAATCGAAACAACTGCCGCCAAATTCTTATATCAAAGCCGGGCAATCACTGGTGGATACGATTACTGGCAAGGCAGAAGTTATCACTGAAAAATTGGAGATGATCCTGAATAATTTTGCCGAGATTACTTCGCCGAGCCGGCAGGATAAGCTTTATCGACTGATAGACAATACGACCAATACACTGGGAAGCTTCCAAACACTGTTGGATACAAACCAGGTAAGTGTTTTTCATACGGTCAGAAATTTTGAACGATTTTCAACCTACTTAGATAGTTTTATGGTTACTTCAAACCTGGCAATAAATGATATCCGAAAAATCACTCAATCTCCAAAATTAATGACCACCGTGGATAATGTTGAAAAGATTTCCACGGAATTGCAACAAGCCAATCTATCCGATCTCATTGCCAAGTTAGCAGCAGCAGTTGAGCAAACGAATCGCACATTCACTCATCTTGATATGACGCTTTTAAAAAGTCGGCATGATATCTTAAGCTCCACTGAGATTCTCCGGGAAAGCCTGGAATATTTTAATGAATTCACCCGCTTAATCAGTGAAAATCCTTCATTACTATTAAGAAGCTCACAACGGGGAGAAATACGGGAGTAATCATTATTATGCACCCATCCAAAAATTTGTTTGCAGGTATTTTATTCACAATTTTATTATCAAATTTAATTATCTATTCCTGTGCCACCAAAAGCATCCAGCCGAAATATTATATACTGGATTACCAGCCAGTGCTTCGCGACAGTACGTTGATGGCTGCAAAACCATTTCCCTACAAGGTTCAAGTTCAAACCATGAAAATTCCGCGTACATTCGATCGAATCAGCATTGTGGTTCGTTATTCGGCGCATCGGTTGGATTATTATCGTTACAATTTATGGGCAATTCGTCCCCAAATAACCATTTCTGATCTGATTGCGGATCATATTTCTCGGTTTGCATTATTTAAAAATTGCCAGCGCGAGTTTCTCGAAGAGCGTCCTGATTATGAGATAATTGGTCATATCGAAGCCGTTGAAAAATTTGACCATGAACAGTATATTGCCGCTCACCTGGCTTTAAAATTATATCTCCGAACGTATGATGGATATGAAAACCTGTTGAGTCATGAATTTGATCGTGTTGAGGAAATGCCGGTGTTCGAGATGGAATTGTTTGCACAAAAACTCAGTGATATTTTAGAGGAGGAAGTGAATCAATTTATCCGAAAAATGATTGATTATTTTAATCAAAACACTGACAGGTTGCAATGATGAAAATTATCAACTTCATTTCAATGATTCATCTGATTCTCTTTACCCTTAATATTTATGGGCAGCAAAAAAAACAGTACAATTGGATCGCACCATCACCGAAAGTCCAACTGGACATGGAAGCAATGGATGATATTAAAGGGCTGGGACGGATATTTTTGCCGGCAATGACCAATTCTGATTTTGAGCCGGTTTATACAATTTTAGAGGGTGATTCGATAATCAAAGAGCAGAAAATGGGGCATAGTGTATGGCTGCGACCGGGAACATACACCATTAAATTTGGCTCAGGCAACCTGGATCAGATGATGAAAAAAGTGATCGATGTTCAAGCTGAAGAAACGCGAATCATCGAACCGGATTGGAGTGGTCTCACTGTTCGAATTATCGATGAAACTCGGGAGTGGTTGAAGGAATCTTATGAAATATTTCGTTTGCCAGAGCGCGAAACCTATAGTGTGGGCTATGGCGCTGATGAACAACTGGGTGAAAAATTGCAGACATGGATTTTGAAGCCGGGTTTATATAAAATTGTAAAATTGGGAGAGCATGTTAATACTTATGTAAATTTTGCAACCGTAAGGTTGCTACCGGGTGAATTAACACAATATACAATTGTATTGGATAGTGAAACAAAAAATTTCAGGGGAGCGGGAGTTTTAGAGTTCGGAACGGAAAGTCGCAAAATAAAAAACTGGTCACTCTTTAGTGCACTGTACGGTAGCTTCACGCTGAATCGGTCAAATGACGTGACATCAAAGGAAAAACAAACTTCGATGGCGTTTGTGGCACAATTTGATTACAACATCAAATTTAGTACGCCGCGACATTACTTCCTGGCACGGGGGCTTATGGAAGAAGGTTGGAACATGCAACGCAAACAAAGTACCTTCCGAAGTTACCTGGACAATGTTCGCTTGAAAAATTTATATGTGTTTTACTTTTTCGATTGGCTGGGCTGCTATGGACGTTTTTTTGTTGAAACCGATTTTTTTCGCACCACTATTTATTATGATGAGCCAAAAAACATTAGTTTATTTGATGAACAAGGAGAACTCGAGGCGACACAATCCAATGTTAAAAAGTTTGTCGCATCTCCAAATTTTTCCCCACTTATATTAAAAGAGGGCGTTGGTATAAATTTGTTATTGATGAAATCATTACGGGCTAACTTTAATGTCCGGGTGGGAATGGGTTATCGGCAAAATCTCAACTGGGAGTTGTATGCCCAGGATGAACAGGATCAAACCAAATTTTACAGAAAATCATCGTCCTATCTCCATGGACCGGAAGCCGCTTTTATCGGCAATCTCCGCATACTGAGAAATATGATGATCACATCTGAACTGGATGTTCTATTTCCATCTGGAACAAATAAAGAATTGGTCTATGATTGGGAGAATAATCTAAATCTTCGATTGTCGAAAAATATTTCAGTCGATTATACATTGCGTTTCAAACGCGATCAATCGATTGTTTCTTATGTCCAAACAGAGCAAATTTTATTACTCAGGTATTCCTACATTTTATTTTAAATTATGGCAGAAATATCCATACAGGAAGACACCGTTTACCTCTCTGGTGAGCTAAAAATTAAATCCATCAAACCGCTATGGGAACAGATCAGTCAATTTGCTTTGAAAGATGGTCGTTCACGAATAATTATAGACCTGGCTGGCGTCGCTGCCATAGACAGTGCTGGTGTGGCGTTGTTAGATGAGATCAAAACAAAATATACAACTATCAATCGAGATATTCAGCTATCGAATATACCTTCAAATATTCAACAAGCGTTAGACAGTTTTTCAACTGAACATCTTCCAGCAGAAACGATTCCCTCAAAA
>CBFDBN010000500.1:0-3328 GCA_965603055.1 uncultured bacterium
TTCATTTCTGTGAGCAAATTCTTTTTCTTTTTGGTTCTGACTTGTCCAGCTTGGGTGATAGGGTAATTAGGTAGTAGGGTAATTTAATAATGATTATAAATTATACAATTCACCAATACAGAATTACCCATTTATCCAGTTACCCATTCACCCAATTACCCTCTTACCTAGTCACCCAATTACCCAATAACCAATCTCCCCGCTTCAAAAGCTTTCCGATTCAATTCAATTGTCTTTGGCGGAACACGCTGGGCTATCGACTTCATCCAATGTTCTTCATCAAATTCGAGAAAGTTAGCGAGCGCGCCTAACAGGACCGAATTGATGGTACGGGGATTTCCAATTTGTTCGGCGATAGTTACGCCATCCACCAGAACAATATGATCTGTCTTTTTCTTGCAAATTTCTTCAACATTTTTTGGATAAGGAATATTGGAGAAAAAGACCGAAAGCGGTGTAATTTGTTGATCGTTGATAATAATAATTCCATCGTTTTTTAAATAATCAAGATAACGAATCGCTTCCAATCTTTCAAATGCCAGTATAATATCAGCAGCGCCAGTTTGAATCAGCGGTGAATAAATTTTTTCACCATAGCGAACCTGGCTTACGACACTGCCACCTCGCTGTGCCATACCGTGAATCTCGCTTTTTTTGGCATCGAGCCCGGCGTGCATGGCAACCAGAATCAGAATATCGCTGGCAAGCAACACGCCCTGTCCACCGACACCACTCATCAAAACATTGATTACTGACTGTTCTTGAGTAATAGTATATTTTAAATGTTTCATAAATTTTTTCCTCTTTATTTTTACATCAAATATTTTACTGCATCATATCAGTCACAATTACCTGGTTCCCTAATTACCCAATTACCTGAATTACCCAACCGGTCGTTGAATCGCTTGAGGCTTACAGACCTGCCGACAAATATCACAACCGATGCAAAGCAGTTCATTTATTTTCGTTTTGCCGTTTTCATCTTTTTCAATTGCCGGACAGCCAACTTTATGGCACATTCCGCACATAATACATTTCTCAGCATCGACAAAATACGGTTTATTAAATACTTTTCTTGCCCGAATCACACAGGGCGCATCTGCGATGATGACAGATGGTTCGTCGGCTGACATTTCCTCTTTGAAAATGGCGATTGTTTCGTCAATGTTATAAGGATCAACTTTAACGACTCTTTTCACCCCTACCGCACGACAGATGGCTTCAAGATCAGCTTTGATAGTTGGTTCACCTTTTAAGGTTAATCCTGACCCGGGATGTTCCTGGTGACCGGTCATTGCCGTAATGTGATTGTCTAGAATACAAATCTTGGTTTTTCCCTGGTTGTAAACAATATCGATAAGACCGGTGATTCCGGAATGGTAGAACGTGGAATCACCAATCACACCGACAAGCTTTCCCTTCAATTTGTCGCCAGCCGCTTTTTCCATTCCTTCCGCAAATCCAACACTGGCGCCCATGCAGAGACAGGTATCCATAATTTCCAGCGGCGGAATGGCTGCCAGCGTATAACAGCCAATATCACCGGTGACCGTCAAACGCAACTTTTTCATAGCGTAAAATACGCCTCGATGAGAACAGCCAGGACAGAGCACTGGTGGACGAGGTGGAATTGGGATGTCTTTTAACGATGATTTTTGCGGCTCTGATTCTCCAATCAACGATCGAGCGACAATCTCCTGGCTTAGTTCACCGATAATTGGCAATCGATTTTTTCCTTCGAGTTGAATCCCCATAGCCAGAATTTGTTCCTCTAAAAATGGATCGAGCTCTTCGATCACGTATACTTTTTCAACCTGGTCAACAAATTCTCGAATCAATTTTTTGGGCAGCGGATTGGTCAGTCCAAGTTTTAAAATGGAAGTGTTTGGGAAAATTTCCCTGGTGTATTGGTAGGAAATACCGCTGGTGATAATTCCCAATTTTTTATCGCCCCATTCGATTCGATTGCAGTCACATTCATTTCCAAATTGTTCCAAATCAGTCATTCGTTTTTCAACTAAGACATGTTTCTTTCTGGCGTTTGAAGGGAGTAGAACATTTTTCAACATATCTTTCTTATATTGTTTTGTGGGAATTGCCACCCGGTCATTCAAAGAAACAATACTTTTTGAGTGATTGATTCGCGTGGTGGTACGGAGTAGTACTGGTGTGTCAAATTTTTCGCTCAACTCCAGTGCCAGTTTCGTGAAATCTTTTGCCTCCTGGCTATCGGATGGCTCCAGCATCGGTATTTTCGCAGCTCGAGCATACCATCGATTGTCCTGCTCATTTTGTGAAGAATGCATGGAAGGATCATCGGCAGAGACAATGACGATTCCCGTATTCACTCCCTGGTATGAAAGCGAAAACAGCGGATCGGCAGCAACGTTTACCCCGACATGTTTCATAGCAGCCAGGGAACGTGCGCCGCCTAATGCCGCTCCGGCCGCGACTTCCAGCGCAACTTTCTCATTCGGTGCCCACTGCGCTTGAATCTCCTCATATTGAACAATATTCTCCAAAATTTCAGTGCTGGGAGTCCCGGGATATGCCGATGCAAAAGAACCGCCAGCTTCATAAAATCCACGCGCGATTGCTTCGTTTCCAGATAAAATTGCTTTTTCCATTTATATCCTCATTTTATTTTTCAGAACACGGATCGAACGGATTCAACGGATTTGAATGGATTTTTTAATTTATTTCATCTTAGTTCAGTTTGTTATTAAAAGTTTATTCCCATTCAACTCGCAAGGTAAGCCTGGGAGTATAACCTAATAGCGTTATAATACGCTTATCATCAGGAAATTTTTGTTTTTTAAATGCGATCATTTTTGCAAGAATATTTTCCCAATCTTGTGAAATTAATTCTTTTTGTTTCTTACGTTTGGAAATTGGGAATTTACTTAAATGAGATAGGTATTCTTCTTCAGGTAAATAGTCAGAAGATTTAGTATCTCTATTCCAGGCTATATGTGCTAAAAAAAATAATGGATGCATCACTTCAGATTTAGAATACTTCGTATCTTTGAGACCAAGCATTGCTATTTCGATAATTATCTCTGAAAGTTTTCTTTGCATTTCATTCCCATCAAAATTGATATTGTACATCAAAATATATCGATTTTTTTTCACAAATAACTAATAATTTTTTGCTATCTCTGTCCCTTGCAATACTCTCAACGCTCCGTTCACCAGTGCTTCCATTTCAAACTCGCCTGGCAGTACGATCACTCCTGAAATGAATTCAACTCGTTCTGTGATCCACTCGGTTAACATTTTCGATTTTGCCAGTCCGCCACTGATCACAATGGCTCTGACATCTCCTTTG
>CBFDBN010000501.1:0-3324 GCA_965603055.1 uncultured bacterium
TCTTTTTGAATTGCAACAGTTTCCATGATGTTTTCCAAATATAATATTAACATTTTTTTATTTATTGGTCTAACTTTATATTTCTCAATAAAACTGTCTGGCGATTTTCCAGCTTTCAACGAGATAAGCCAAAAACCTAACTTGCCTTTTTCTTCTTCCCCAACTGTTGCAATCCATGTTCATAGCCCCGATCAAAAGCTCGCAAATTCAACTCTTCCGTCCCTTTAGGGACTGACGTTTCCACTGTTTTCCTGACAGCATCATGATTAATCAATTTTGAGACAGCAGTAAAAAAGCCCAGCATCACAATATTCAAAACGATTTTTCGACCCAGTTCCTCCGCTATCCTCGTGGCTGGAACCTTGTACATTTTAATCTTGTCTCGAGTCTTGGCGTCTTTTACTAAATCTTCATCAACTAATAATAATCCATCATTTTTTAGTTCAGGCTCAAATTTCGTGTAAGCCTCCTGGGACATGGAGATCAGAATGTCAGGTTTGGTTAAATAAGGGTAGAGAATTTTATCATCGGAAACGATAACCTGGGCGCTGCAAGCACTTCCCCGTGCTTCAGGCCCAAAGCTCTGGTTTAGCGTGGCTTCTTTGCCGTCGTGGATAGAAGCCGATTTCCCTATTAAATAACCACACAGAATAACCCCCTGACCACCAAATCCTGTGACTCGAATTTCAGTTTTAGCCATTATTTTATACCCTCCAACAAAGGTAACTTTGTTCAAATTAAAGTTTCTATGTGAAATTGCAGTAAATGCAAATTCAAAACAAGTTAAATTACAAACCGCAACTCAATGTTATTAAGATAAAGAATTATTTACCGATTCCATCGCTCCGAGCGATGGAATCGGTAGCTTAACTTAATGACATTGATTTGTAATTTGAAAATTATTAAAACTAAGCCTTAGGCTGTGGTCCATAATGCTCAAATTTCTCGCCAAGCCTTCCCGAAAGCCAGTTATTCCAATTATCAACAAACGTTGGTTTTTCTTTATCGACAAATTTGCCGACAATAATTTTTTGTTGATAATTAATGCCCAACTCATCTAACGGGGCGCCGTGCTTGATTTCACTATTATCATGATAAAACTTCATTAAATCTAAACCGGTACCCAGGCGATTGCGTCGGGCGTACAATGTCGAGCAAGGCGCAACTACTTCGATAAAAGAGAAACCCTTCTTATTGAGAGCTTCATTCATTGCTCTTGTCAACCGACGAATATGAAGCGCTGTCCATCTTGCCACATAACTCGCACCACATGAACCAACCAGCAACGGCAGATTGAATGGTGGATCGCTGTTACCATAAGGAGCAGTCGAACTAATTGCCGTGAGTGGCGTTGTCGGCGCTGTTTGCCCACCTGTCATCGCGTAAATGAAATTATTTACGCATATCACGGTGATGTCCATATTTCTTCTGGCAGCATGAATTAAATGATTGCCGCCAATCGCTGATAAATCACCATCACCGCTGAACACCACAACTTTCAACTCAGGGTTGGCCAGTTTTAGTCCAGTCGCAAAGGGAATCGCTCTGCCATGAGTGGTATGGAAAGAATCCAACTTCACATATCCAGCAACTCGCCCGGTGCAACCGATTCCAGATACGACAGCAACTTTATCCATTGGATAGTCAAATTTTTCTAATGCCGAAATAAAACAGGAGACAGCCGTTCCAATTCCGCAGGTGGGACACCAGATATGCGGGATCCGATCCATTCGCAACAGTCTTTCCATCGGGTGTTCGGGCACATCCATCTTTATCTTATTCATTTTATAACCTCCTCAATAACTTTGTAAATATCCTCTGGATCATGAACCCAGCCACCTGCGTGAGGGACAAGGATAACTTTGGCTTTGCCGGCGACACACCGTTCAAGTTCTAATACGACCTGTCCGAGGTTAATTTCTGGCATGACGAAAGCCTTTACCTTTTTCGCCAATTCTTTTACTCTTTTTTCTGGAAAGGGCCAGACCGTGATCATTTTGATATAGCCAACTTTTATGCCTTTTTCTCGTGCTTTAAAAACCGCTGGCAAAGTCACTCGAGAAGTGATTCCATAAGCCATTACAATAACATCCGCATCTTCAGTTTGATCTTCTTCAAGCTCAACGATATCATCCTCATTTTTCAAAATCTTATCACACAATCGTTTTACAAGTTGATTTTGCGTAACAGGAGACATCACCGGATAGCCTCTTTCATCATGGGTTAATCCTGTTGAGTGGATTCGATACCCTTCTCCAGCGACGATCATATCAGGTACCAAATCTCCGTTAGTTTGATAAGGTAAATATTTATCGGCGGGAAGCTTGGTTAAACGTCTCGGGTAAATTTCAATTTCGTCAGCTTTTGGGATGACAACTTTTTCGGTCATGTGCCCTACACATTCATCCAGCATCAGCATAACCGGCACCCGGTATTTTTCAGAGAGGTTGAAACATTTGATGCAATAATCAAAAGCTTCCTGGGGCGAGGCAGGACTCAAAGCAATTACCTCATAATCACCATGGGAACCCCAACGCGCCTGCATCATGTCCTGCTGGCCGACCATAGTCGGCAGACCGGTAGAAGGACCTCCCCGTTGGACATTAACAACCACGCAGGGTGTCTCCATCATTGCTGCCAACCCGATATTTTCCATCATCAATGAGAACCCGGGGCCGGAAGTGACAGTCATTACTTTCTTGCCCCCCCAGGAGGCTCCAACTAAGGCAGCCATGGAACCGAGTTCATCTTCCATTTGAATAAAGATACCTCCTACCATTGGGATACGGGCAACAAACCGCTCCGCAACTTCGGTAGAGGGTGTAATAGGATATCCAGCAAAAAATCTGCAACCAGCCGCTATACCACCTTCGGCACAGGCGTGGTCGCCATCTAAGTAATGTTCTCCAGTTAATACACCTTTGGGATCAGCTTTCAACGGTTTCCACCTCCTCTTTTAAGGTCACAAATATTGCAAATTCAGGACATAGCATCTCACATAACTGACAGTGAACACAAGCATCAGGCTGTACTGCTTCTGGGGGGTGGTAACCTTTGATGTTAAATTCCTTAGATAATTCGAGAACATCTTTGGGGCAATACTCCACGCAGAAGGCACAACCCTTACACCGATCACGGACAATATGGATTTCTCCATGAGGTACTTTGATCTTGTCCGCATCGAGAGGTTTACGCCAATATTGCATACTCCAACTCCAATCGTTAATATTTTATAGAGGATTTTTTGATGTCCATTTTGAGGAAATAAGAATATTAAGATAACACAAAAAAAATAAAAGGCAAGTGTTTTTTTTAAAATTTTTT
>CBFDBN010000502.1:0-3324 GCA_965603055.1 uncultured bacterium
ATTTCTGGGTGTTCTGGCTGGTTGGATTTTCGTTGAGGGGATCCTGCCGATTGCCGATCCGATGGCAAATTTATTTTTGAGATTACTTCGGATGGCGATCATGCCGCTTATTATCACATCAATCATTTCAGGAGTTGTCAGCGTTGGTACCGGCAAGGGACTGGGCAGCCTGGGACTGAAAACATTTCTTTATTACATCACCAGTAGTTTATTCGCCATCCTTACAGGTTTAGTACTGGTAAACCTGTTTAGACCAGGTGTCGGGGCAACAATTCAATTAGAAGAAGCGCCCACCGAGCTTGACGCTGCCCAACAAAGCATTGGTGATCTTCTGTTCCGAATCATTCCAGAAAATCCTTTCCAATCATTGGCAAATGGTGAAGTTTTACCAGTCATTTTTTTCTGCATTTTATTTGGCTATTTCATCACCCGCTTGAAAGACCCGTATCGAACGCAACTGACAGATTTTTTCCAGGGTGCTTTTCGTGCCATGATGAAGCTGACGCTGTTCGTGATCTGGTCGGCTCCGTTCGGTGTTTTCGGAATTAATGCCAGGGTCGTTGCCACATCCGGATTCGGCGCCTTCAAATCGCTGGGATTCTATTTCATGGTGGTGCTGTTAGGTTTATTTGTCCATGCCTTTATCAACCTGCCACTGTTATTGCGTTTTGTAGCTCGAGTGAATCCTTTTAAACATTACAAAGGAATGCCCCCTCCTCTCATTACCGCATTTTCCACCTGTTCCTCAATGGTGACTTTGCCGTTGACCATCAAAGCAGTCACTGGCAATTCACGGGTGTCCAATAAAGTCGCCAATTTTTTATTGCCAATCGGAGCGACGGTGAATATGGATGGCACAGCTTTATACGAGTGTGTTGCTACCATTTTCATCGCCCAGGTTTATGGATTTGAATTGGGGATTATGCAACAAGCCATCGTTGTTTTGACAGCATTACTTGCTTCTATCGGTGCTGCCAGTGTTCCGATGGCAGGATTGGTAATGATGTCAATTATTCTCACGGCTGTCGGATTGCCCTTGGAAGCCGTCGGAATAATCTTAGCCGTTGATAGGCTGCTGGATATGTTCCGTACCACAGTTAATGTATTGAGTGATTCCTGCGGTACGGTTATTATCGCACGCCTGGAAGGGGAATTTTTAGAGGGAATTGGAGAGCCCTTCATGGAGGAAGAAGATTAAAAAATATTTTAACCACTTTATTACTATTTTTTCGGTCTAAACAGAACACCATCAGGAGACCGCATAAAAAGCACTGGAATGCTCCAGTCTGTACGGTTTACACCAATTCGAGCTGCCATCGCAATCCTTGCATCTTTCATGGCAGCATCTACCTGGTAATTTATCGATAACGATTTATAAAATTCCTCAGAAAAGATCACCGCGCTTGTATCCGGTATGGGATATTGCATTGCCACTACCGCCGGGATACCCGCATTGACCAGGGTTGGTGCCACGCCTAAAAAGGCATCGTAAGTTGAAGTCTTCGCTGTTTCGCAGGCATTTAAAACCACAAGTCTCACCGGGGAGTCACCTAACAGCAGACCAAGCTGTTCGGCATCCACCAACTCACTTGATCCGGCTTCGTTCTCAAAAAACAGGCAGCCGATTTCTTCATTCCCTCGCTCCATAAATCCACCATGCCCAATGTAATGAATAACATGATAGTTATGAATTCGAGTCCGGAATTCTTCCACCGTTACTTTATATACAATATCCAGCTTAATCTGACGCCTCCGCTTCAATTTTTTTAACGCTTTAGTAATTTTAATTAACTCATTTTTTACCTGTAGCGGTGTGCAATCCAATGGTGCCGATACCAGGATGAGAATTTTCAGTGGCAGAGCGACCTCCAAGGGCTCGTTTTCCTGGGGAATTAATAAATAACGAACGATAGATAACTCCTTTGATAATACCAGGTGTGACCTTCGCTCCGGGTCATATACAAATTCCCAGGGTAATAATGAAAGTTCTGGTGGCTCAATTCTAAGCTTGATACGTAATCGATCATCCGATCTTTTTATTTTGCCCAGGCTTTCATCATAGCGACGTTTGGTTTTTTCCTGAAAAATTGCATTAAATAAGGTTTTGCCGAAATTCCTTACTTCTTCGCGTGGAGGATTAAAAGTCTCCTGAAATTTTCTTACCATTGCCATAAGTTTTTTCAAATCCAGTGTAAATTCACCTACGGCTTCCTCACCGGCTGGAGATTTTATAACATCTACTAGATATTTTGACCTTGCTTTTTCTTGAATTTGCAGCTCAAAATCAAGATAATGAGGAAGGATCTGGGCCGGGATTTTACCGATGTAATATTTTGCTGATAGATAGCTTGCACAGAGCACGATAGCAGCAGTGATAATATTGGGCCAATTACCGTTATGAAGACAGATGCCGGCGCTAAATAAAAGTATCAGTAAAGCTATAATCAGAACCAGCCATGAACGATTTTTTAACCAATTTATTCGAGCTTCTATAAAAATGAGCCAGCTTAAAAGCAATAACACGCCAATAAAACTAAAGAAAATCAAAAATGACGGTGATTCAGTGATATGTTTGTCATTGAGTATTTGACTGATAATCGAGGCATGAATAACACAATGTGGAAGGGAAGGATTTCCCAGGGGATTGCTGGTACTACGATCATCCTCATTGCTGGAATTTACCACCAGGACCATTTTATGTTTAAAAGGATTTCTGTTGGAGGGATTTTCGGCTATTTTTTTTAATAACTCCAATGCTTCATTAATCGAATATCGTGTGAATTTTTCAAACTCGATATAATTTACCAGCACCTGCCCAAGATCGTTAACCGGGATTTTATATGTACTCCTATAAGGTACAATTAAAGAAATAAAATTATCAGCATGGGTTTCTAACGTGTCATAGCCAACCAGGTGGATTCCGAAATTTTCATTCCTGATATTTAAATAGCGACGTACCATTTGTAATGCCAGGCCAGGATAAATCTCATTACTATAACCAATGATTAAAGGAAAGCGCCGATCACCAGACATGTGATCAGATTCAAAGTTGACATGCGCCAAATTGTGGGAGGCATAGAATAAATCGGCAAAGGGAAAATCCACTCCCTGATACAGCTCTCGCTCATCAAAATAAGGCGGAGGCATTAGTTTTAATTTTTTTAAAGCATGTTTGGTCATCAATTCTGCCTCCAAAGCCTCATTATTGGGCACTTCGGTTGGCATGAACTTGTACACATGAATGACATTATTAAATTTCCGTGTAGCCGCCACTAATCGATCATCCGCTAACCGCTCATATCTTCTATTAAAACGTAAGTCAAA
>CBFDBN010000503.1:0-3299 GCA_965603055.1 uncultured bacterium
TTATTATTTTATAGAGTTCTGCAAAATTAAGATTTTGGTGTCATTTCGAACGGAACGGAGTGGAGTGAGAAATCTGTATGTCTTGGAATATCAAGTGGTTAAATAGATTTCTCGCTCCGCTCGAAATGACACTTTTTCCTATTTTGCAGAACTCTATATTATTTTAACCTGGTTGTTTTAAACTTCAACATCCCTCTAAATCCCTACCCTGTCGGGCACATGCCTTTAAAGGGAGCCAGAGGGGATGTCATGTTTGAAAATTGAGTTTTTATTATTGAAATTTATTTGAATTTTATCATTTGAAATTTGGGTTTTTCCCAACTACATGTTAAACGAAACCCCAAAGTACACCGACCTTCCAAACGAGCTCTCAACAGCATCTCGTCTTTGATAATCGGCTGAATATCGATAATCAAAAATATTAATTCTCCCATCCAGGTTGGAGATACCCAGGTAAAACACGGACATATTATTTTCAAAAAAACTGCAAAGATAAGACAGGCTGAAATCCAGTTTTGTATAAGCTGGAACTCTTGACTTATGATATTGACCAGGAGCCGGCGTATAAGGCTTTCCCGTGGCATATCGAAAGCTAATTCCAGCAGAAAAGTTTTTCGGCAGATTGACGTTCAAAACCAAAGTAAGGTTGTTAGTAATATCGAAATAGGGCGAAGTTAGCACTGGTAAATCCATCCACTTGCGTTTTGCCCTGAGCCAGCTATACGAAATCCAGCCTGAAAGTGGTCCATAAGAATTTTTAGCAAATACATCAATCCCCGTGGAATAACCATGTCCTTTGTTGAGGTAATTCACCACTTCATCTTCCAGCAGCAGATCGCTGTAATTTTTATAATAGCCTTCCAGTCGAAAAATTTTATTTTCTTTTTGAAACGCATAGCCGATGATGTAATGAATGGCTTTCATCGATGCCAGATGGGGATTTCCCACGTAAGTGTCATAATAGCTCGGCTCAGGAAACTGGTGATAAATTCCCCAACTGCCGGTGATATTTGAATGCGTGGTAAGTGAATAAATCAAAGACAACCGTGGATCGACGATATATTTTTGGGAAATGGATTCATATTCGCCTCGAATTCCTGGCGTCATTTTAATTCCCAGCGGGGCAAACATCTCCAGTTCAATGAATTGGGCGGCTCGGTTTGAAATGTAATCAGTGTCCACCAAATCGGTTGGCGCACCAGGGCTTAAATCCAGTTCTTCTTGAGGCACAGTTCCAGAAATCAATGTCTGATTCCTGAAAAACTCGATACCGGTTCGGAACGTATAGCCCTTGAATAGCTCGCTTTCGCCAATGATTCGTGCCTGGTAGAGACGATCCTCAAAATCCAGATCCATCACACTCAATCTTATATCCCGCTTAAAATTGCTGAATGCCAAATTCGCCTGTAATAAAAATTTATTATGGATCAAATTGTTGTACTTCAAATTATACAATTGGTTAGAATTATTGCCGTGAAAATGAGTCGAATAATCAGGATCATCGATTTCAACGCCGACTTTATCCGCTTCACGAAAGATGAACAACTTGAGCTTGCTTTGTTCATTCATCTTATAAACTGAATTGAAATTAAAATCATACGAAAATGGATACTGTGAAAAATCCTTTCGGCTATTATTCAATTCAAACATCATTTTAGTATTGCTGCGATTGCCAGACAGGGAGAAGCCGAATTTATCATCAATTATCGGCACGGCTAAATAAATGGATTCAGCAGCCAGCCCCAGGCCCAATCCCATCATTCGCCTGCCAGGAATATCCTGGCTTTCCATGGCAAGCGCACCTGACAGGGCATTGCCGAATTGAGCCGAAAAGCCGCCACTGGAGAAAAACGTTCCTTTCAACAGAAACGGGCTGAACGTCCCGAAAAATCCACCAGTGGGCGATTCATATTTATAAGGATGATTAATCACTGCGCCATCCAGCATCACAACAGTTTCCGAAACATCCCCGCCACGGACAAACAAGCCCGCGCCTTCTTCAACCTGCTGCAAGCCGGGAAAAGTTTTGATCGCCCAGAACAGATCAGCGGCAGCCCCGGGCGTGCGCACCACATCCATTGCCGTGAGCGTCACCCCTTCTTCATCAGCAGCCGTAAAAGCGCTGGCAGTGACCATCACCGATTTGCCTTTAATTTCCGCCTGTTTTAATTTAATTTTAACTTCAATGGTTGAACCAGGTTTTAACTCCAATTCTTTTTCAAAAGAACGGTAACCGATGTATGAACAGAGTAAAGTGACTTTTCCCAGGGCTTTTGTTTTAAAAGAAAAATTTCCCTGCTTGTCAGATATACTCCCCTCCATTCGTCCTTTGAGGAATACATTGGCAAAGGGGAGTGGTTTGTTTTGTTCGTCAAAAACAGTGCCTTTGATGGTGCAAAGTTTCTCATTTTGAGCAAAAAAGGCAGCCGATTGACTGGCAATTAAGATTAATATTAGAGAAAGAAAAAATGATTTCATAATAAAAAATCTCCTTTTATCAAAAGTTTTGTTCGATTATATTCCCCCACAGATTGAATTAGCCCACAGATAAAAGATTCTAAAATCGTAATTTCGCCAGTAGGCGAATCCGCCCTTTGGCGTGATCGTAAATCCTAAATCAAAATATCGTAAATCAAAATAATGAAGAAAAATGAATTTTTCAAATAATTATCTGTAAACTGTCAAATAATTCGGTAAGCAGACAAATAGGGCGGGGAATGAAGAGTGAATTCAAATATTTTTTAATCCACAATTCCTAATTATCCCAATTACCAAATTACCTAATCACCTTACTTTTTGCTTGAAGAAGCTTTCGAGGAGAAAATGCAAATAAGACGAAGATTTAATTGACATTACAAAAAAAGAAACGTAACAATTTAGCCAATTGAATTTGCTTTTAAACCAAATAAAAACATACAGTAATTTCCCCCCCCACAGATTGAATAAGTCCCACACAACTGTAGCCCTGGTAAAAGAGGCGTTGCTAAACTACTTACAACTCCAAATTCCCAGGTCAAAGAAATATTCTTTCATTGGAATTGGTCATAGTGGCAAGCGAAATATTTCGACACAAGTTGAAACGACATTAAAGAAAGCTGGAAATAGAAGAGAAGGATGGAGTTTATCAGAATGAGTGGATTATTAGATACTGGCTTTTTATTGGCTGTTTTAGATGCAGACGATGAAATGCACGAATCTTGTTCAGAGGCTTTATTAGCAGAATCCGTTCCGATTTTACCTGATGTTGTTTCACCTGAGCTCGCTTATATGGTATTGAAAGAACTTGGTTATTCTGTTTT
>CBFDBN010000504.1:0-3298 GCA_965603055.1 uncultured bacterium
CACTTTATATTTCACCGCTCAAAGCTTTGAACTATGATATCGAACGAAATTTAGAGGCGCCACTGGCTGGCATTCAAAACAAAGCAACTGAATTAAACCTCGATCTGCCTGAAATGAGAGTAGCAGTACGAACCGGCGATACTCCCCAAAAAGAGCGGGAACGGATGCTACGACAACCGCCGCATATTTTTATCACAACACCTGAATCGCTTCATTTGTTGTTAACCTCGCAACGGGCGCAATTAATTTTGCGTTCAGTCGAATATGTAATTGTCGATGAAATTCATGCCTTGTCAGAAAATAAAAGGGGAACATTTCTGAGTCTGCTTTTAGAACGATTACAACTTATAGCTGAAAAACCGTTTGTCCGAATTGGATTATCGGCGACGCAGAAACCATTGGAAGAAATTGCCAGGTTCCTCGGCGGAAGTGATCTGGTACAACAGAATGGAAATTTTACATTCACACCCCGTCCTGTGACGATAGTCGATGCAGGTATGCGAAAAGAATTAGACCTCAAAATCATTTCTCCAGTGGAAGATTTTCGAGACCTACCTGAAAATACGGTCTGGCCTGATATTTATCAGAAGCTATTAGAGCTGATTCAGCAGCATCGTTCCACATTGATCTTTACCAATAATCGAGCGGCTGCCGAAAGAATCACAGCCGAAATCAATGAGCGGGCTGGTTTTGAATTGGTCAAAGCCCATCATGGCAGCGTCTCCAAAGAAGATCGTCGTGAAATTGAAGAACAACTTAAAGGGGGAAAATTAACCGCACTGGTCGCCACAGCCACACTGGAGCTCGGCATCGATATGGGAGCCATTGATCTGGTTTGCCAGGTGGAATCGCCTAAAGGAGTCGCTCGTGGTTTACAACGAGTTGGCAGGGCTGGTCATCTTTATAAATTAGCCAGCAAGGGCAGGTTGATTCCCAAGATGCGATCTGACCTGGTTGAAATGACCGTCATTACCGAAGCCATGTACCGTGGCGATGTTGCGCCCATCAATATCCCACAAAATTGCCTGGATATTCTGGCGCAGCAAATTATCGCTATGGTGGCAATGAAGCCCTGGCAGGTCGATGAGCTATTCAACCTGGTGCGCCAGGCTTATCCCTATCAAAATCTACCCCGTTCCCATTTTTTCAGCGTGATTGAAATGATTTCGGGACGGTATCCTTCGGAGGCATTTCGAGACCTGCGACCACGAATTTCCTGGGATCGAGTGAATAATGTTCTTCATCCATTGCCTGGCACGCAGCACACAGCAATTTTGGGTGGAGGCGCAATTCCAGATACGGGTCAGTTCGGCTGTTACCTGGAAGATGGTTTCACCAAATTGGGTGAGTTGGAAGAGGAGTTTGTTTACGAGAGAAGACTGGGGGAAGTGTTCGTCCTGGGCACCAATAATTGGCGGATCAAAGAGATCACCCATGATCGGGTCATTGTCTCACCAGCTCCTGAGACGCCCGCACGAATGCCGTTCTGGAAAGGTGAATTCCTCAATAGATCGGTTCACCTGGGCAAACTGTATGGGCAGTTCTGTCGTGAATTATCAGGGCAATTACAGCATAAAAATTGTTTGAATTGGCTGCAACAGGATTATTCCATGGATGCAGATTCAGCGAAAAATGTTTTTCAATATTTTAAAGATCAAAAACAAGCAGCAGGAACCATTCCCGATGATGAAACAATTTTGATCGAAAGTTTTTATGACGAGCTTGGCGATCCCAGAATCGTGATTCTTTCGCCTTATGGCGGCAGGGTGCATTTGCCCTGGAAATTAGCAATTCTGGCGCAGTTTCGTCAGAGTCTGAATGTCGAGCCTGAATCATTGCATTCTGATGGAGGGATTGTTTTTCGGTATCCTGTTGAAAATATCAAGAGAGTGATTGAAATTATTAAAAGCGTTACGGCTAAAAATGTTGAAAACCTGGTGATCGAAGAACTGGCAAATTCGGCTTTTTTCGGGATTCGGTTCAGGCACAATGCTAATCGCGCCATGCTGATCCCGCGTCCCAAACCAGGAAAGCGTTCCCCATTATGGCTGCAACGGATGCGTTCACGAGACTTGCTGGAGATTGCCCGCCAATATCCCTCGTTCCCAATCGTAGTTGAAACCTATCGAGAGTCGTTGCAGGATTATTTAGCTGTTGAAGAATTGAAAGAACTTTTATCACGAATCGAAACTGGTGAAGTTAAAATTATTATCCGCCAGGCCAGCCAGCCTTCGCCTTTCACCGCAACTTTGATGCTGGAATTTATGGCTGGTTACATGTATAACTATGACGAACCAAAACGGACTGAAAACAGCGCTGATGCCATTGATAAAGATATTATCAAAGAATTAATTAATTCCGAGCACGTCGTTGAGTTATTGAATCAGGGGGCAGTTAAGGCGGTTGAGCAAAAACTCCAGGGTCAAGCCGAAGGATATCAAGCAAGAACGCCGACAGAACTGGTTGAACTATTTTATCGAGTTGGCGATTTGACTGAGGAGGAAATTGGTACAAGAGTTAGTGGTGATCATGAATTGATGTTGGAAACGTTGGGCGTGGAGCGTAGGGTGTTGAGTGTTTTTATCCCTGGGATTGCTCAACCATGGCGTTTTATTGCGGCGGAGGATTTTCCGTTATATCGAGATGCTTTTTCGATTCAAAATGCCGATGAAAACTTGCCTGAAAGTTACAAGAAAATATTTATCAAAATTGGGAATAAAATCCAATCTCGATTGGCTATTGAAGCGTTACCCCAGGAAATTCTTGCCCAAACCTTTAAGAAAGCTGATGCCCAACGAAAAATATTAGAGCGTTATTTAGATAATCATGCTTTATTGGATGTACAACAGATTACCAGCCGCTATCCAATTGAAAAATCGTTTGTTCAACAAATTTTAAATGACTTGAAACAAAAAGGTCAATTTTTAGAAATTGCATCTCCCAAAGAAGATGCGCCAATCCAATGGGCTTCCAAAGAGATTGTCGAAAGGATTCGTCGTGTCACGCTGCGACAGGAGCGAGCCAAAATTCAGCCCTGCGATATGGCGCAGTTTGTGGGATTTTTGTTACGCTGGCAGAATCGAACACCTGAATCCAGGCTTTCAGGCGTGGATGGATTAGTGTCCATTATTGAAAAATTTCAGGGATTTAAGTCACCCGCTGAAATTTGGGAGGCCGAAATTTTTGCCCGACGGATCGAAGATTACCAGCCTGGTTGGTTGGATGACTTGTGCCGACAGGGCGAGATCACCTGGTACGGTTCGTCTTCAGCAAGCACTATGATGGGAACCTTATCTTT
>CBFDBN010000505.1:0-3283 GCA_965603055.1 uncultured bacterium
CACATTAAAGCATGGGGGATAAAACCATTCTCAGAGATAGAAATTGATATTCAAACCCCAAAAGACGGAAAGGAGTTTCCACCAGACATTCCTCCAGATAAAACTGTACAGGATTTTTTAGATGAGTTTGAAGATAGATATGGTATGATTTCTGAAGAATTTTTTAACAATGGCAGCGCGGAGAAGCAGAGGATATACCTGAAATCAACGAGTGGGCCGGGCATTACAAGACAAAGCAATTATTAGAAAGGGATGGTTTAGATATTGCCAAAACAACTTATAAACGATACAAAAAAAATCGAATTTGTAAGAGAATCATAATCCATCTGAAAAATTTTCCTCAGCATTCCATAGATCATATTTTGCCTGCATATATAACCAGCTTTCGGGTGTTGTTTTTGTCGCTTTACCAATCCTTACCGCCATTTCAGGTGTTAACGAAGACTTACACTTTAGCAATGCTGATAAAGTTCTTCTATTTACCCCCAAGCGTTTAGCAGCCTCTGTTATGGTTAAACCCAGAGGAATTATCACATCTTCTCTTAATACTTCCCCAGGATGTGTGGGTTTTCGCTGTGTATACATATTTGTAACTCTTTAATTACTAAAAATATTAATGGTAATCACGATAGTCAACTTTTATTGCATCATTTGCCTCAAACCGAAAAGTAACTCTCCAGTTACCGCTCAGCCAAAGCAACCAGGTTCCTTTTTCTTTTCCTTTAAGCTCATGTAATTTATAACCAGGTAAATTCAGATATTGAGGATTTAATGACGCATCTAAACGATCCAATATTCTTGCCAATTTTGCGGCGTGATCCTGGTTTATTCCGCTTCTATCATTGTGATAGAAAAAATTTTTAAGCCCTTTATGTTTAAAAGATTTTATCATCCAATGTTTCGCTTTAGCGAATTCTAAAATTTAATTAACTCTAAGATAAATTATAAAACATTTAGAATAAAAAGTCAATACAATTTTTAATTAAGAATGAAATAATGGAAAATGATATGCTGGCAAAAAGTGTGGAGATGATGATAAGCAGTTCAAATTAAACAATCCCAGGTATATGTAATAAATCTAATGCCATTGCATTCGATACATTAGCTTATGAAAAAAGCTAAAAAAGGTTGGCTTTACAGAAGAGCAAGCTGAGGTTCAAGCAGAAACCCTGGCACAAATCATTGATGTGTCATGTTCTCGTATTGGAATTTTTTATCCCGGCCTTAGCTCCCCGGTCCTGCCACACTTTAAAACAATATTTATTTTGTAAGATATTATTTCTAAATTAAAACATTGAATTTTTTGATTATTTTTATTATATTCCCAGGTAATACATTCTTTTTTACTATTCTGGTGAATTTGTAATATGAAAAGCAAAATTACTCGGCTTAGGATCATTTTTTATATCTTGTTATCTCTTTCGATAGTGCCGATTTCTTCTCTCGCACAGGTAATCGACGATGTGACTGTCCCGGATACGACAAAACAGGATTCGGTATTTGTTATGCCTGATTCGATTTCAACAGAGATTCCTCAAAAAATAGTAAGTGAAGATACAACTTTTCTACAATTTATGAATTCTCCCTGGCAAATGCCCAAAGCAGCCATGAGCCAATATTTTCATGAGGATTTGGGTGATTTGTTGAGTTATTTTACCGGGATTAATTTATTAAATTTGGGGAGTTCGGGACAAAGATTAGGTTTGGGTCGTCATGGCGCAAGTGACCGGCAGACGACTTTATTCTTTGATGATCGCCCGTTTTATAATCCGATTTTTGGTGGGATTGATCTGAATTTCATTCCAGTTGGATTTGCCAAATCAATAACGATTGAACAGGGACTATCATCTCATTTTGCCACCTCAAATGCAGAAATCATTTCACTAAAGTCGGGTAATTATGAGGAGGATATCCCTTATTCCCAGGTGAGTTATCACAAAGCGCCTTATGGATTCAGCGATATTGATATTGTGTTCGGACAAAGAATCAGCAAAAGAACCAATTTATTATTAGGTGGTATCATCAAATCTTATGATGGAAAAACAGATTCGTACGGCTTTGAACAGCAGAATTTTCGTGGGAAAGTTGATTACCAGCTTGCACCATCCTGGCAATTCATATATACATGGATCAGTAATAAAATCAATCGATATTTACCTAATCCAGTTCTGGCAGATACTTCATATCAGCTTACCGATGCAGCTCAAAAGATTTCACGATTCGATCAAACGCTGAAAATAAAAGGCAGGATTCTTAAATCAGAATTCAAAAATTTTCAGGCTAACCTCTTTTATAGCAGCTTATCAGAGAAATTAAAGGATAAAAATTTTGATCTTCAATCAACAAATCCCAGTCGATATGCGGGATTCAATTTTCAAATCCAGAATCGATTCATGGGACAACGGTTTACATCGGGAGCTGATTTTGTTCATGAATGGACTGATGCAGATGAAGTGGGAAAAAATAAATATACTCTCGGTTCAATTTTTATTCAGGATGATTGGGACTGGAAAGAACGATTTGGGTTCAGAATATTAGCTGATTTTGGATTTCACAATGCGCATGGTTCTCAATTATCCGGCGGATTGAGCAGTTTCTTTTCATTGACGAAAAATGCCATAGTCACTGTAGCAGCCAAACAATCGATTCGCTACCCTGCTTTTTTTGAATTGAACGCCAAAACGAATTTTATCGGGAATCCAGACGTAAAACCGGAATCTCACGAAAAGATTGAAATGGGAGTTGAATGGGAAATTGAACCCAAATTTTCTTTCAAAAGCTCTCTCTATCATAAAAGTATTCAACATGCCATTCGATTGAGTCCCCTGGATTCAATGAAGGCAACATTTTTAAATCAAGACGCTTTCCAATATTCTGGATTTGATTGTCAATTAAAGTGGACTTTTTTATCACGATTTCAATTGAATGCCCTGTTTAGTGCGGTCGATAATGCAAACTTAAACGACCAACCAGAAATCATACTGACAAGCTATTTACAATACTCCGAAAGTTTCTTCCAGGATGATGTCCGACCGACGATCCGGATCGAAGGACGATATTTTGGAGAAAGAAAGAGCGTAATCTCTCATCCCTATTTTTATAAAGCTTATCAAGAAAATCTAAGCCCGGCCTTTATTTTCAATGCTCATACGATTCTGGATTTTGGAAATTTGAAAATATTTATTACACTTGAAAATATTCTCAATGAGGAATATGAATTCATTTATGGTTATCCCATGAATGAACGCATGTTGCATTATGGATTAAGATGGGAGTTTTGGAA
>CBFDBN010000506.1:0-3282 GCA_965603055.1 uncultured bacterium
TTATATTAATAATGATAATGATTATCATTATTAACAATCAAAATAAGATAAATTATGCAACCAAGTCTAAAATTTCGTTATGACAGTTTCATCCAGGTCAATAAGCTAAAGTCTTCAAAACGACGGGATTTAATTTTCAATCATATCACTCAAATTCAGGGTCATTTTACCGCCGATGAAATTTACCAGGCATTGTTCAAAATTGATCCGGAAATCGGAATTGCAACTGTTTATCGAACAATTCGCCTGCTGGTCGATTGCGGTATATTGCTGGAACACACTTTTGGCGAGAAAAAAGGCTTCTTTGAAGTGATCGATATGAATTCTGAACACCATGATCACCTGATATGTAATACCTGTGGGAAGATCATTGAGTTTAAGAGTGATATCATTGATGATGATAAAGAAAGGATTGCAGCACAACATCAGTTCAAAATCAAATCTCATAAATTAGAAATTTACGGTATATGCAGCAAATGTCAGCAACAGAACAAAAAATCAATTTAACAAAAATCGATGATGAAATTTCAATAAAATCAAATCCGATCGATTATCATAAAAATGTTATTTTACTCATTGGAAATCCCAATGTTGGTAAGACTACAATTTTCAATCAACTATCTCGAAAATATGCCATAACTGCAAACTACCCTTTTACAACTGTGGAGCTTAATACCGATGCTATTAAGCTTCATGGCAGGGAATTTGAGCTGATTGATGCGGCGGGAATTTATCGCCTGGATCATCCCTCCGAAGAAGGTCAGCTTACCCGGGATATTATTTTCAATCACCATCCAGAAATGATCATCCAGGTCATCGAAGCCTCCAATTTGGACCGCTCGTTATTATTGACGGCACAACTGCTGGAATTAAGAATCCCGTTACTCATTGTTTTGAATATGATCGATGAAACCGTGAAACAGGGCATCAGGATCAATTCGCGTGTTCTCTCCGAGCAATTAGGTGTTCCGGTTGTTGAAACCGTTGCCATCGAGGGTAAGGGCATAGAAAACATCAAAAAGGCAATTGGCAAATTAAAATTACCGGAACATTCGCTGCAGTATTCAAGGCTTGTTAAAAATTTTTATCAACAAGCGATGGATATTTTTCCGTATAAAAATAAGCCCCCGCATCCTATAATTACATTGTTGGCTCTGGAAGACGCTTTTGCAATGAGCTGGATTAAAGAGAACTATGGGCAGGAAATTGCAGTAAAAGTTAAAGATATGATGAATAACTTTCTTAATAAAAATGTAATAAATCTCTCGATCACAATTCTTAATTCACAAAGTTCCTGGATCGAAAATGTTGTAGAGCAGGCGGTAACCAGAAAGGATGAGCTCACCAAATTTGGCATTCAAAAATTTGGCGAATGGTCACGTCATCCTGGATATGGCTGGCTCATCGTTCTTGGTGTGATTTTCCTGACCTATCTAATTGTGGGGAAATTTGGTGCTATTTTTCTGGTTAACAAATTCGATCAGTTCCTATTCAGCCCATTGATTGAGTCTATCGATAAATTAGTTCCCGGGACAGTTTTAAATCGTTTTTTGATTGGCGATTATGGACTTTTAACGACTGGCTTATTTAATGCCATCGGAACTGTATTACCGATCATCACCCTGTTCTTTTTCGTCCTGAATTTTCTTGAAGACATCGGTTATCTAACAAACTTGATTATTTTAACGAATCGGCTATTTAAAAAAGTTGGACTCACTGGAAAGTCAATTTTGCCAATTGTTCTTGGATTCGGTTGTAAAACAATGGCGACGCTTTCAACTAAAATTTTGGACTCAAAAAAAGAGAAATACATCGCAATATTTTTGATCGGGCTTGCCATCCCCTGTTCCAGCCAGATGAGTGTCAATATGGCTGTGCTGGCATTACAGCCAATCCAGGCATTTATTACTGTTATCGGGGTGCTTGCTATTATTGAGCTTTTAGCAGGATTAATTTTGAATCGAATAATACCAGAAGAAAAACATTCTGACTTCATTTTAGAGATTCCTCCCATTCGATTGCCAGATATGAAATTGCTGCTTCAAAAAACTTACTACCGCACCTTGTGGTTTTTAAAAGAAGCCGTGCCATTATTTCTTCTCGGCGCGCTCATTTTGTTTATCCTTGATGTAACTTCCGGGATGAAGTTGTTACAATGGGCTTTGAGACCACTCGTTGTTTCATTTTTAGGTTTGCCAATTAGCTTTTCAGAGGCTTTAGTAATGAGCATGGCACGTTCTGAAGCCGGCGCTGTGTTAATTATGAATATGGTTAAACAGGGAGATTTAAACTCTATTCAAGTGGTAGTGGCTATTATTGTCATTACACTATTTGTTCCCTGTATATCTAATGTCATGGCAATGATTAAAGAACTGAAACTCAAAAAGGCATTGATTATGGTTTTTGTTATTACGCTGACCGCCTTTCTCGTTGGAGGAATGATAAACTATATACTCAGAATTTATTTTTAAGTTATTCATTATTCACCGCAGAATTCGCAGAGAACACAGAAAAAAAATCAAATAAAAATATTCAAAAAATTCATTCTCAACGGTGCGTATATAAATTAACGGAGCATAAAAATATAAATGAGATCACGACATAAACACAGGATGCATCGATTACATGGACACCGCGAACAAAAAAAGCTTGAAGAGTATCTTGAGATTCTCTGGTACATGCACGAGCGTCATGGAACGAATTTGAGAAAATATATAATTGATGAAAATTCAAATTGGGAACCCGCCATTGCAGATGCGCTTAAGGAACTGGGATATATTGAACAAAACGAGCTTGAGTTAAAATTTACCGATAAAGGATATGAAAAAGCAAGACAATTAGTCCGATCCCATCGTCTGGCAGAGCGGCTATTGACAGATGTATTAAATATGAAACTGGATCAGGCGGAAACCGGCGCATGTGAATTTGAGCATATCATCGTGCCAGAGATCGTTGATGGAATCTGCACCCTGTTAGGACATCCAAAAGTGTGTCCCCACGGATTACCCATACCAGAGGGCTCATGCTGTCGAGAAGCAAAACGCTCGATTGAATCTGCAACCCAAAATATCACCCAGCTTGATATTGGCAAAAGCGCAAAGGTAGCATATATTAATACTCGCTCCAATTCAAGAATGCATCAACTCACGCAACTCGGAATTCATCCCGGGACTGTAGTATGGATTCATCAAAAATTCCCGGTGTTGGTGCTTAGAATTAATCATACGCAAATTGCATTGGACGAAGAGGTGGCGAAAGATATTTTGGTTTGGGAGCAGGGGG
>CBFDBN010000507.1:0-3278 GCA_965603055.1 uncultured bacterium
ATCGGGAAACATCAAATATTATAGTAACAATATTCCCATCCCCGGGATCGATGTTAAATTGGATGGACATCAGAAAACCACCGGTAATAGCGGTGATTTTCAATTCCTTGATGTCTTATATGGAAATTACACCCTGCGTCCTGAAAAAACTGGTGCCTCGGCTCATGCTGTGGCTCCTTATGATGCAGCGATGATCCTGATGTCCTCTGTCCAACTGATCGCATTGACACCATACCAGAAGATTGCTGCGGATGTTTCTGACAATGGCCAGGTCTCTAGTTATGATGCTTCTTATGTGCTGCGATATTATGTCGGATTAATCCCAAAATTTCCAGTCGGAAAGGATTGGACCTTTGTGCCTACCAGTTTTCCGATTAATAATAGCAATTGGTCCACCGCGCCGGACTCCATTCGCTACCAACCGCTGAATTCAAACAAAGCCAATCAAGATTTTGTAGGCATCGTTTATGGTGATGTATCCGGTAACTGGAGCGTTCCTCCTGCAGCATCGGGATATTTATTAGCACATGCCAGTTCACAACCGCATCTATCCATCGGCAGCCTGCAGCAGGAAAAAGATGGACGCTTTATTCTTCCAGTGGAACTGACTGATGCAACTGACCTGGTTTCACTGGGCTTAACCTGTCAATATGATCAAAACCAGTTTAAATTTGTTGCAGCAGCATTGAAAAGCCCATCGGGTTCTCAGCCGATGTTCTTCTCTCGTGAACAAAATGGAACAATCAGGTTGGCATTTGCTTCGGCAAATCCAATTAATGAACATGCCACTACAATCAGGTTAATTTTCAGGCTGAACGATTCAAGTCAAAAGTTACAACCCGGTTCTTTTTCAATTGAAGAACTGTCAATAAATGGGAAATACTATCAAATTGAGGCTCAGCAGGTTGAAACGGGTCTGGAAAATGTTACACCAGATCAGTATGAATTGTCCCAGAATTACCCCAATCCATTTAATGCTGAGACACTGATTAAATATCAAATGCCAAAACCAGGCCATGTAACGATTAGAATTTACAATTTACTGGGACAAAAAATTCGGACATTGGTTGACAGTGCAAAGGAAGCCGGTGTTCACCAAGTGCACTGGAACGGACTGAATGATTGGAATGAAGCAATCGGTAGTGGCGAATACCTGTGTCAGATGCAGGCTGGCGATTTTGTTGCAGTGAAGAAGGTAGTTTTGATTCGATAGGCTATTTTAGCAGGGCGCATGGAGCATTGTGCAAAGCGTAGCTTTGATCGTGAAATGTGAGACGGCAGACGTGAAACGAAAAGGACAATTTTATCGATGCTTCGGCATTTGCTAATGCCGAAGCATCTTTTAATTTATTGTTGTTAATTGCTGTTCTATTTTTTTTATATACCCATCAGCATCAAACTTTCTTCGCAATCCATTGTCGTTCATGTATCGTACTTTTCCGAAAATATTTCGTTCAAACCAGGCCCGGTCGTGTTTGCCGAAACACCAGGCAACGCCGGTGAAGCCATTGGGATCTCTGCCGTCCAATTCATATTTATTATTCAGATCAAGTGCAATTTTAATGCCATCTGCTGGCGTCTTTGTCCATTCGAGAATTTTTTTTCCCCAGTACATTCGCATATAGCCATGCATTTTACCAGTAATCATCATCTCTTTCTGGCAGGCGTTCCAATACGGATCATGGGTTTTGGCGTTCTCAAATTCTTCCAATGAATAGAGATATTCTCTTGGGTCTTCGATATGCTCCATCAGTGTCTTCTTTGCCCAGACTGGCAAGCCTTCAAATTCATTATAATTTTGATTGTAAAAAATGAAGTTCATGCTTAATTCCCGTCTGACAATCATTTCTTCTAAATAGGCTTCTTCGCCAGGACTTTTAGCTTCCATTATTTTTAATGCGATATAAAGCGGTGAAATCTGTCCGAAATGAAGATAGGGGCTCATATTGGAAAGATAATCCAGCGTCGGATCATTTCTAAGATCAGCATAGCGATCCAATTTTTTTTCGATAAAATTTTGCAGGTTTTTTTTTGCTTCCGATGTTCCGCCATGAAAGTCACTGACTTTTTTCACGCTACGATCAATTTTTAATTGGGCAATCGCTTTTTCAACATTATTAATTTCAAAATCATCAAACTCAAAATTCAATGAAGAAATTTTAGGCTGGCTTTCATTCATTGGAGTAAGAAAATTTGGCAACAGCTTCGTTATTTTGGGTCGAAACGTGCCTGCTGAAAATTCTTCTTTGGGAGATGCAGTTTCGACTGGCACAACAACATCACTTTCGATCTGGATAAGCGGACAATCGATTCGTTCTGCCACATAATTCCGCCAGGCTCGTTGGATTTTCAAATAACCCCGATCGACCACAACGAGATCAGCCTGTTTCGATAACTCCATAGCGCCAATTTCGGGCGATTGATGCCGAATTACCATCTTGATATTTCGCTCTTGCAAAGAAGATTGGACTTCTTTCAATCCTTCCAGCATGAAATAATAGTGCCGTTCATTCGCCTCCGGGAAATTATCTGTGATTCCAAAATACACGACCAACGGTTTGTTCAGCCCGTTAGCTTGTTGGATGGCATATTCCAGGGCGTGGTTGTATTCTGTCCGCTGCGAAGCTTGCATCCAGTAGTGGACCAACTTTCGGTTTTGTACTGAATTTTTATTTAATATTTTAACTCTTTCGTTTTGAATCATTGAAATAAATCCTCTTTAAAAAGATAAACAATTTATTATTTTGGAAACCATGGAAGAAAGACATTTGTTCTTCGGGCATACTCTTGATAAACTGGGTTGTTTTGATATTTCTTTTCCAGCAACGGGACACCAGAAACCTTTAGCAGAAAAAAAGTGATAATCACAGGACTGAAAACTGCCAGCCAGCCATTCGGAATCGAAAGGACGATGAAAAAGATACCCCACCAGACTAATGTCTCACCGAAATAGTTGGGATGGCGAGAATATTTCCACAGTCCACTGGTCATGATGGGATTGTCAGGCGTTTTTTCTTTTCCAATAAAATTTTTCAACTGAAAGTCGGCGACTACTTCAAAGATGAAACCAACTGTCCAGATCAAAATTCCGATCAGATCAAAAATTTTGAAGCCTTGTTTTGCACAGGCATTGACCATGATGATCGGGTAAGCAATAGCAAGCAGAAGCAATCCCTGGAACATGAAAACATGGGTGAAGCTTTTCAGCGACGCTCGTTTTCCCCAGCGTTTTCGCATTTTGGCATAACGAAAATCTTCGGATTTACCACAACTCCGAA
>CBFDBN010000508.1:0-3261 GCA_965603055.1 uncultured bacterium
TCGGGCTTCGATTCCTTCGATGGGGACGGCGATTTCGATGGGTTTGGGCATGGCGTTTATGGGATTTTATTTTATTAATAGTTACTCTCTCACCTTTTTAAAAACTCAGCAAAGATCAGTCATGGCGTCTAATGTGTATTTATATTCTAGTTAAAATTATAAATTTTTATTCGATTTAATCGGCAAGAAATGAAGCATATTCTAAACAAGCCATAATATCTTCCCCATTAATATGTGGATACGCCTTTATGATATTGTCTTTCGTTTCACCAGCAGCAAGTAAGCCCAAAATAATATGCACGGGGATGCGAGTTCCTTGAATGCAGGATTTGCCGTCACATATTGCTGGATCAGAAATAATTCTTCTTATTCTGAGTTTCAATCTATCCTCTTTGCCAGATTATTTTCGTTTGATATATTTCCTTGGCACATGTTTTAACACAATCCCTTCTAGCATATCCAAATGATGAAAGTTGACGAAGTAATCGCATTGTTGCACTAATCGTTGGAAATCTCGTTTTCGAGCGAGCCAACCGCCACCATCGACAAAATTTACAAAGACTCGCTTTTCCCCATATCGACTATTATTTCGAAGAACCCGTTCATAAGCTGAAAACATATCTCTGGCTTTTGTGGTTTGTCCGCTGCTGGTTGTTTCCTGGAACGAGCTCATAATAATTATCCATGGGTTCTCCAAGTTGGGAATAGCAAAATCAATATCGGTTTCGATTATCCGTGAACGCCCCTTCCCAAAGCCCACACCATGCGCAGCCTCGATACTCATTAATTTTTGTCGAATTCGATCTTCCACTTTATGGCCTTTTCTAGCACCATACGTACCAATCAATTGTCGCTTGTATAATTTTCTCAAGCTGACTTCGGAGCCAGTTTGCGCTTCACGATAATTCAGCATATCCAGATAGTAGCGTGGAATGTAATTTTGTAGTGTTTCATCCCTTTTGCCATCAAACAATAATTCTGCTAATATTGAAGCAAAACTTAGTTCTGCCTGGATTTTTTTCTTTATTTTTTGAATCCCCCATTCACTATCAAATCCACCAGGAATACGGCCCAATTTTCTGAGCAAAGAAACAATGCGCATGAATTTCTCCTGCGATAGCTCCAGATTTTTCAGAACAACATCCAACGCATCTTTTTGTTGAACCAGAAAATTCACCAGATTCTGGAGAGAGACCTCAGATAAATTTTGATCCCGTGCTGTTTTTAGTAATGATTCGACCTGCAACTCGATTTCTTGTTCCAGCTCTTCATCGACAAAAAATATGATTGAGCTATCCCATGATTCATGAAATGAAATTTTCTTTGCTTCAATCATCTTACCTGAACCTCCAATCTGGCAGCTTTAAGCGCTTTATTCCATGAAGGAAACAACTCAAAAAACAATTGCACATCATACTTGCTCATTTTGCTGACATCCTCTGGTGTTGGAAGACGTCCCAAATGTGAAGCCAGCTTCCGTAATTCTAACTGTAATTCTTTTTTCGTGTATACCTGTTGAGGCTTAATACTCTCACGTCGGACAAATCCATTCTGTTTTAATTCAGCAAGTTTCTCTTTTGTTATTCTTACATAATTTTCATCAATATCAATAGCGACATAACGACGACCCAATTTAAAAGCAGTGCCAGGAGTTGTGCCTGTGCCAGAAAGAGCGTCCAGCACAATATCGCCAGGATTCGTTGATAAACGAATAATCCGGTCAAGAAGCGCTTCGGGTAATTGACAGGGATGATAATCACGATCGCGGCGATGTTTAATGCGGTGTATATTCCACCAGAAATCAGTCAATGGCTCTTTGTCATCAATTCCCATTGCTTTTCGTTTCCGAATACAGGAAGATCGCAGGCAATAGTGACGGGCATCGAGCTGGTCCACTTCGTCATAATTAAATACAAAATTTTTGGGATGTTTCGTGTAGAACAATAAACCATAATGAGCAGGCATCAACTTGCCACGCGGTTCTGAAAGTGCCTCCCATACAATCCAATTTTGAAAATAGAGGTGCTGATTGAGAAATTGAGCATGATACATGGTCCATCGTGGTAAATTCAAAACATATAACGAGCCGGTCGATTTTAATATTCTAACATACTCGGATAGCCAGGCATTGCACCATTCGATATACCGTTTATTTTCTCGTTCATCATCGTAAGAGCTATATTTTTTATCGAGATTGTAGGGCGGATCAGCGAAAACAAGATCAACTGAATTATCGGGATAACGTTTGAGTATTTCGACCGCATCCCCACAATGGACGACATCAAACATTTTGTTGCTGATATTGTAAATGGTTTCATCGTACACTTTTGATGGCGTCAAAATACCAGGTAAACTGTATTGTACCGATACATCAGCAACGATGTTGTCGCGCTGAATACCTTCTTTGGGTCCGATGATTCCCTTCGCACCACGATAGATGCGATAATCTTCAGTCTGTTGAAATAGTTTTGTAGTGGTTCGATTTGAAGGCTCGAAATCCAACATCCGTAAAATCGTGTCGATAACTGGTCTGGAAAGTTGCGAATAATTGTCTGCGACTGGCAATCCTGTCCATACATCGGAGATAACATAGCCATCAGGATTCATGAGATGAGCTTTGCCACCCCAGTCTTTCAGCGTTCGTTTGCAGAAATCACAATATCGATGAGGCAACCGAGTCCGTTTTACATTGAAACGACTATTCCCTTTGGTGAATAAAAGCACAGCCGAATGAACCGATGGCAGTCCGATCTTTCTCTGTTGCACTGTGGATTCAATCGCAATCCAATATTTGAATCTCAGGTATTGGTCAAGAAAAACGCCCAACTCGGGCAAATAATCGGGACGACCCTGTACAAAAAGCAAACCACCATTTTTAAGAACACGAATACATTCTGACAGATAAATTTTCAACTTATCGATATTTAATGGATCGAATGCGGCAGTGATAAACACGATAAAATCGAGGGAATTTACTGGTGTATCTTTGAGTATTTGAACGAAGTCATTTTTTTCTGGATAAATTATAGTCATTGTAAAAAATTACCAGTAGTCTAAAGAGATATTTTTTTTAACAAATATAAACAAATCTTTAAAAACAATCAAGCCATTTTTCTTTAGGGATAAATTTCCACTGTGGCTTCACATTAAAAATTCCTCTTTGCTTGCAAAGCAAACCGCTCAACCAATGCGTGTATTTTGAACACTGGCTCACCGATCAAGTACGAATGAACCGTGTTATTAAACCTCTCGTACCAGCGT
>CBFDBN010000509.1:0-3256 GCA_965603055.1 uncultured bacterium
GTTACATTTTCACTGGATGAGCCAGGTATGCGATAGCAAGGACGAGGTTGATACAGCCAATAGTCTTTTTTCGCCATTTCATCGGACAGTTGATGCAGGGGAGTAAAGTCGTCCAATACCCAGAAAGAATGCCCCTGGGTGGCAACAATTAGATCATTATCTTTGATGGCAAGATCAGTAATGGGCACAATGGGCAAATTTAGCTGAAACGGTTTCCAGTTTTCACCGTCATCAAAGGAAATATACATGCCGCTTTCTGTGCCAGCAAAAAGCAGTCCCCTACGTTTCGGATCAGCCCGAATGACCCGGGTAAAATGATCGTCACTGATCCCGTTGGTGATTTTCTGCCAGCTTTTTCCATAGTCAGTCGTCTTGTAAAGATAGGGGCGAAAATCATCAGATTTGTACATGGTGGCTGCGACATAAAGCCCGCCCTGTTCAAACGGATGCGCCTCGATGCTGTTGATCTGAATCCATTCCGGCATGATCTTTTTGGAGGGCGTCACACTTCTCCAGTTCTTTCCGCCATCTCGGGTGAGATAGATCAATCCATCGTCAGAACCGGTCCAGATGACGCCGGGCTCATGGGGGCTTTCGACTGCTGTAAAAATTGTGCAATAGTATTCCACACTGGTATTATCTTTGGTTATGGGACCGCCCGACGATCCTAATTTTGTGGTATCGTTTCGAGTTAAATCAGGACTGATCATTTCCCAGCTTTGTCCTTCATTGCTCGTTTTGAAAAGATGATTTCCTGCCGTATACAAAATGTTCGGATCGTGAGGTGAAAAGAAGATCGGGAAGTTCCATTGAAATCGATATTTCCAATCCTTGGCACCATGTCCCATGGGATTGTCGGGCCAAACATTTATTGCCCGGAACTCACCAGTTTCATGATTGACACGTACCAGGTAACCGCCGTAAGATCCACCATAAACAATATCAGGATTTTCTGGATGCGGCGCAATCCAGCCGCTCTCTCCGCCGGCAGTTGATTCCCAATCCTGTTCCGTAATGCTTCTGCCATCGCTGCGATGGAAAATGCGAACAGTGGAATTATCCTGCTGGGCGCCGTAAATTCGATACGGGAAGTAATTATCCGTTGTCACTCGATAAAATTGGGCAGTCGGCTGGTTATAATAAGTCGACCAGCTTTCCCCGCCATTGAAAGTGACCTGTGCCCCGCCGTCATCACCGACAACCATGCGTTGTGGATTTTCAGGAGCAATCCACAGATCGTGATGATCGCCATGTGGCGTGCTGATGCTTTCATAAGTTTTTCCGCCATCCTTTGAGCGCCAGAATCGAACATTGAGCACGTAAACGATGTCTTCATTTTTTGAATCCGAATAAATACGGGTGTAATACCAGGCACGTTGTCGCAGTTTCCGTTCTTCATTGATCATTTGCCACTTTTCACCGCCATCATCAGAACGGAACACGCCGCCGTCTTTTGCTTCAATGATTGCCCAGACCCGATCGGGATTCACTGGTGAAACCGTTACACCAATGATCCCAACAATTCCCCGGGGCAATCCCTCGTTTCGAGTGATCTCCTTCCAGCTATCACCGCCATCGGTCGATTTCCACAGTCCAGAACCTTCACCGCCGCTTTCCAGGCTGTAAGGCGTTCGCTTAATCCGCCACATACTGGCGTACAGGATGCGTGGATTGGTCGGATCCATTGCCAAATCGACGGCGCCGACTTCGCTATTGACAAACAGAATTCGCTCCCATGAATTCCCACCGTTTTTGCTGCGATAAATTCCCCGCTGTTCATTGGGACCAAACAGGTGTCCCAATACCGCGGCATAAACCAGGTCAGGATTTTTGGGATGAATTCGTACCCGGGGAATTCGGCGTGAATCCTTTAAACCGATAGATTTCCATGTCTTACCGGCGTCAGTAGATTTCCACATCCCATAGCCGTGAGAAACATTGCCACGAACCGTTTTTTCACCACCACCGACATAAACCACATTGGGATCCCATTTACTGACAGCTACCGCGCCAATCGATCCACCAAAAAAGCCATCGGAGATATTGTTCCAGGTCTGCCCGCCATCAGTCGTCTTCCAGACACCGCCGCCCGTACCGCCAAAATAATAGGTCATGGGATCGCCGGGAACACCGGTTACTGCCGCTGAACGCCCACCCCTGAATGGACCAATGCAGCGATATTTCAATGTCTTGTAAAGCGATTCGTCAAAGTCGATAGCTTTTTGTGCAAAAGATAATTGAGAGATAACAAGCAGTACAAAGATGATAAGAAAGACGAAAGAAAAAATCTTTGTAAATTTTAGCTTAAAAACCATTGAAATTCCTCCCTGTTTTTTATTTCTCTTTGGAATGGATTAAATGAAAAACTGCCTCCTGAAGCTCTTTGATAAATGTAGATAAAGTTTGCCTTTCTGATGATTTAATAAATTCCTCGATAAATAGAGGAGAACCCACATGAAATCCCATCTTCATTCCGGGATAAAAAATTTTGTGTGTTCCCGTTATTCCAATGGGATAGGCGGGGATGCTTTGATGATTTTCTAAATAATAATCGTACAGAATCTTTGCCACACCCAATTTGAAACGACGTAATCTCTCCTGAGAAGCGATTCCACCTTCAGGGAAAATACAAACCAATTTATTTTCTTGAAATGCTTTTGATAATATCTCCGTGAAGCTGCTGCCAGACATATCCAATTTGGCAGGTATGGTACCAAGATTTTTCACCCGATCAGCTAAAAAATTTGCCAGGTAATTATTAAACCGATTCAGCATATTTTTAAACGCCGGGTATTTAGCATATATTTGAAAATGTTGTTCAAGCAATTTGTAGCAGGCATGTTTGTCAAAAAGCTTGAAAGATGCGACAAAACTGATGGGTCTGCTAATCATTGAAGCAGTTAAAAAGATATCCTTCCAGTTAAGATGATTTGGAGTGAGTACGGCAGGTTCATCTTCAGTAATTTTTTCAATTCCACGGCAGTCTATTTTGGTAAATTTGAACAACCGAATCCCGGTGTTCTTCCAATAATCATAGAGTTGCTGATTAAATTTTAATTTAAAACTCTTTTGTGATTGCCCTTCCATGGTGTTGTCTCGACTTTATATTGGATTTGTAATTTACTCAAAACGAAATGACTTTGAAAAAAAAATGTATTATTATAAAAAATATGTTGTCAAATATAAAAAAAATTTTTATATTAAGCAACCAGAAATATTATCTTAACAGCGAGATTTAGAAATATTTTAAATAAAT
>CBFDBN010000510.1:0-3246 GCA_965603055.1 uncultured bacterium
GGAAAGAATCAATGACCTGTATGGGTTATTTATGAGATGTAAATAGTTGGTAGGACGTCATTAATCGAACAAATTTAACCCGGATGGGTCAAGTTTTGATTATGAATTTTCACCTTACTTAAAATCCAGCAGAGCTTGCTCCATGCGGGTTTGATTCCCGCCTTCGATACTGAAAAATGTAAATAATCAACCGAACGCTTTCGATTGGCTATTTTTTTATTGACATTGTAAATATTTTTCTTATATTTACATAAACTATGTATTTGCTCCCGCACTGCACCCTTTGATAAACTGTCTTTTAATCTTTCACTCGTTCGTTCCTTTAAATTTTAAAACCAACAAACCAAAGGAGACTGAATGATGACTCGTTTAATTGGTTCTTTTCATCAACAATCTAAATTTCATCCTTTAATTCTATTTTGTTTTTGCATCTTAATTGCATTATTTTTCATTCAAAATTACTCTTTTGCTCAGGAGGTTTATCAAATGCCGCCCAAAGCAATTGCAGATATCGTCGATGCGCCTCCTACTCCGTCGCTCGATTTCAGCCCCGATCATCAATGGTTGCTGATTATGGATCGCGCCAGCCTGCCATCAATTGGGGAGCTATCCCAGCCTGAATTGCGGATTGCCGGCATTCGTATTAATCCTCGTACCAATGGATCCAGCCGGGCTCGTTATTATTCAAAACTGACACTCAAAAACATTCGGAACGGAAAGGAGAAAGTAATTGAATTGCCAAAAAACGCACAGATCAGCAACATTAGCTGGTCACCGAATGGAAATTTTATTGCATTTACGTTAACAAAAGAAGCGGGAATCGAGCTCTGGTTAGCAGAAGTTAGCTCGGGAAAAGCAAAAAGGCTGCTGGATTCGTACTTAAACGATACTTATTATGGCGATCCCTTTTACTGGGTTTCGGATAATCAGACGCTTATCTGTTTCACGATTCCGGCCGGTAGAGGCGAGGCTCCAATAGCGAAGACAGTTCCGGAAGGTCCAGTAACCCAGGAAAATATTGGCAAAACCGCACCAGCCAGAACCTATCAAGATTTATTGAAAAATCCTTATGACGAATCCCTGTTCGAGTATTACACGACCTCCCAGATTATTCGATTAAACGTAAAAGGAGAAACAACTTCAATTGGCTCGCCAGCTATTTTTGTTAACGCTGCACCATCACCAGACGGGAAACACCTGCTTGTGGAAACGATTCATAAGCCTTATTCATACCTTGTACCAGTTTATCGTTTCCCCCAACGAATTGAAGTGTGGGATTTATCTGGCAAAATCATCCACCAGGTTGCCGATCTTCCTCTGGCAGAAGAAATTCCGGTTGGATTTGGAGCAGTACCGACTGGACCTCGCTCAATCAATTGGCGAGCCGATAAACCGGCTACACTATACTGGGTTGAAGCACAGGATGGGGGCGATCCTAAAAAAGAGGTTGAAATTCGGGACAAAGTATTTATGCTGGCGGCTCCATTCAAAGGGAAACCGATTCCTATTATTTCGCTGGGATTGCGCTATAATGACATGATGTGGAGCAGTGATAACCTTGCCATTGCAACAGAATCCTGGTGGAGGACCCGGCAGACAAAAGCCTGGCTCGTTCAACCTGGCAAGCCGACGGCAAAACCAAAATTGCTGTACGACCGCTCTTTTGAGGATCGTTATTCAGACCCGGGAAGGCCAGTTTTCACGAATACTTCTTACGGCACGTATGTACTTCGAACCACCAACAAAGGTAAATCGCTCTATTTAAGGGGGACCGGCGCCTCACCGGAAGGAGACCAGCCGTTTCTGGATCAACTGGATCTGAAATCACTCAAAACCAAACGGCTGTGGCAATCTCAAGCGCCCTATTACGAATCTTTTGTCACATTTGTGGACAAGGGGGATGATCAGTTTATCATTCGCCGCGAGTCGGTGACTGAACAACCCAACTATTATCTGAAAAGTACTAAAACAAATGAGCTCAAGCAAATCACCTTTTTTCCACATCCCACGCCCCAACTGAAAGATGTGAAGAAAGAGATCATCCGTTACAACCGTGACGATGGGATTCAATTGACTGCGACACTCTATCTTCCGCCAGGTTATTCACCCGACCAGGGACCGCTGCCCATGCTGATGTGGGCTTATCCCCGTGAATTCAAGAGTGCTGATGCTGCGGGACAGATGCGAGGTTCGCCGTATCAATTTGTGCGAATCAGTTCCACTTCATACCTGTTGTTATTAACTCAAGGATATGCTATCCTGGCCGGACCAACCATGCCAATTATCGGGGAGGGCGATATAGAGCCAAACGATACTTACGTGGAACAACTGGTTGCCAGCGCCAAAGCTGCGATTAATGAAGTTGTCAAAAGAGGCGTAGCCGATCGGGATCGGATTGCGATTGGCGGGCATTCCTATGGTGCGTTTATGACAGCAAATTTGTTAGCTCATTCCGATTTATACCGTGCCGGCATTGCACGCAGTGGCGCTTACAACCGAACGTTGACACCATTTGGATTTCAAGCCGAGGAACGAACGTTCTGGCAAGCCCCGGAAATCTATTTCAAGATGTCACCGTTTATGCACGCCGATAAAGTGAATGAACCCATTTTACTGATTCACGGGGAAGCGGATAATAATTCAGGAACTTTTCCAATTCAAAGCAAAAGGTTTTATCATGCTTTGAAAGGACATGGCGCTACTGCCCGGTTGGTCATGTTGCCTTTTGAAAGCCATGGCTATCGCGCCCGCGAGTCTATAATGCATACGTTCTGGGAAATGAACCAATGGTTGGATAAGTTTGTGAAAAATGCACCTACTATTGAGGGTAATTAGTATCTAAAAAGTTAAATTCTTGCCCAAAGAGCAAAGACTTTTTAGGTCTTCCCGACCAGTCGGGAAAATTTCTCAGAATCAAAAAAACTAAAAATTCATTTCTGTGGGATTTCATTTCTGAGGGCAAATTCTTTTTCTTTTTGGTTCTGGCTTGTCCAGGTTAGGTAATTGGGTAATAATTCTGATGTTTGGATTTACAAATACCAAAGCATCGATACAATTAACAGGAGTAACGAAGTAATGGTTTATTGGATTAATGAGATATTTTACAATGTTCAATTACTTCATTCATCCAATACTTTAGAGTTCTGCAAAATGGAGGAATCTGTCATTCCGAGAGAAGCGAAGGAATCTCATAATTCTATAAATACCAAAGGATTGCTTCGTCGTAAACTCCTCGCAATGACTCGA